>JBCCUY010000307.1:0-4251 GCA_039196145.1 Bacteroidota bacterium | reverse complement strand
TCTCATTTTCTGTATTATAGAAGTGAAAACTAAGTCGAATACCGTCACCTCGGAGTGCAGCCACCACATTTTCTCGCGTTAATTTATCAAATAGGGCCTGATTGCCCTTAATATTGAAAATGGTGCTATGATGTTTCCGAAGTACCACATTTTCCTCCAAAAGACTCAAGGCCGAAAATTCTGATTTTGCCTTTTGGGACAAGAGTTCCAGTTGACCGTTTATATGATCCATTCCAATACCTTCTAAAAATTGGATAGAAAATTGAAGGCTCCCAAAATTTAAGGTATCCACATGCCCCGGTTCCAAATGTTTGCAAAAGGGAACATTATCGGGACTGTCCCCCGATATGTCCACGGACCAATTGCCAATACTCTTTAATTTGAATCGCTCCTTTACGTCATCCTTTACCAAATAAAACCCATTTCCATACCCGGACAACATCCATTTGTAGGCACTTGCGCCCAAGATGTCAATTCCTGAAGCTTCAAAATCAAATTTTTGCGTAGCGCAAAACTGTGTGCCATCTGCAATAATGGTCAATTCCGGAAATTCAGATTTCAGTTTCCGAATAAAGTCCAAATCCATCTTTACGCCATTTATCCACTGTACCATGCTAAAAGCAAACACGTTAAACTTTCCGGTTTTTACCTTGTCATGGATTTTGGCTTCCATATCCCAAGTCATTTTCAAAAACTCGGTATTAAAGTCTCGACTTAGAAAAGGCCAATTTAATGAGGGATAATCCGAATCCAACAGCAGTATGTTGGAGTTGGTAGGCAATCCTTCCAGAAGTAGATTTAACCCTAGGGTAAAGTTTGGCACCAATGCCACGTTATGGGGCTTGCAGTTAAAAAATCCTCCCACGGTCTCCCTTACCTGGGACAGGTTGGCAAAACTCTTCACCTTCATCTCGCTGCCACCTATCAAATAATCCAAATCATGTTCTTGCCGCCATTCCATGAGATCTTCATACATTAATCCAGTTGCCGCGGTGTTGGCATAAATGCATTGTTGCAGCACGGGGAACTTTTTTCTTAGGTTTTGCATTTGAATTGTATTGGGCTTAATTCGGTTATATTTGTCGTTAAAGATAGCCATTCAATGTTTTCCAAAAAGAAACCTCAAAACCCTGTTGACTTGGAACAGCACGAACTGTTGGAGCATGCGCAAAAGCGGATTCGGCAGAAAAAAAGGTTATTCTCCCATTTTGTGGTGTTTTTGATCGGAAGTGTTTTTCTTATCCTCATCAACAAAATTCTAAAATATGGCGAAGCTTATGATTGGTTCGTCTGGGCCATTCTTTTATGGGCCTTCCTTTTTGTGATACATGCGTTCAATGTTTTTATCACCCACAAGTTTATGGGCCAGCAATGGGAAAGAAAACAACGGGAAAGGCTTGTTGCCAAACAAAAACAACGCATTTCGGAAATCCAAAAGGAAATTGAAACTGACTTTCCATTATCTAAAATCAATAAAAAAAAAGATCAGTGAAACAATTGATCATTATCGCGGCGGCGGGCGAAAACAACGCCTTGGGAAAAGACAACGATCTTCCTTGGCACCTACCTGATGATTTTAAGCGATTTAAGGCCCTTACCTCTGGGCATAAGATAATTATGGGACGTAAGACCTTGGAGAGCTTTCCCAAAGCTTTGCCCAATCGCGAACACATTGCCATTACAAGGGAACGGGGTTATACCCCAAAATTCCAGTGTGAGATGGTACATTCCCTGGAAGATGCCATTGCTCTTGTTGGGAACCATGAGCGGGCATTTATTATTGGCGGAGGGGAGATTTACAAACAGGCCATGGACCATGCAACGGACATTGAACTTACTCGAATCCACGCTTCTTTTGAAGCGGATACTTTTTTCCCTCCCATTGATGAAACCCAATGGAAATTGACCAAGGAAGAATCGCATCCGAAGGATGAGAAGCACGCATACTCCTTTACCTACCTTACGTACACCCGAAACTGACCTTTAAAAGTCTCGTGTTTCGATAATAGCATCGTCAGCATCCACAAGAGTTTTCAGTACCGAAGTATTTGTATTGGAATACAGTGTATGGGTATTTTTATCCATCGCTAGATTTAGCAAACCATTCTTTTCCAGAACAGCCTTTGTTTGCCTAGCCACGGCAGCGCCCGAGTCCAAAATCTCCACTAAGGGAGGTAGAATTTTGGTAAGCAATGGAATAAGATAGGGGTAGTGTGTACAACCAAGCACTAGCCTATCAATGCCTTCTTTGAGCATGGGGTTCACATAGGTTTCCAAAAGGGCCTTGGTTTCCCCAGAGCGGGACTTTCCTGCTTCAATAAGCTCTACCAGACCAGTTCCTTCCTGTTCGAAAATTGTGATACCCTCCGCATATAGTTTTGAGGTACTATGAAATAAGCTGCTGGCCAAAGTCCCCTTAGTGGCCAAAACACCGACTTTTTTTGTCATCGTATGCAAGGCTGCGGGTTTTATCGCTGGTTCTATGCCTATAAAGGGGACGTTGTAATGTTTCCGCAAGTAATCAATGGCATTAGTGGTAGCTGTGTTGCAGGCAACAACAATGAGCTTGCAACCATAATCCAAGAGGAACTCGGTGTTTTTAATACTAAGATCCAGAATGGTCTCATTGGATTTGACGCCATAAGGAGCATTCTTACTGTCTGCGAGGTAAATGGTACTCTCATTGGGAAGTAGTTGCCGAACTTCTTTCCAGATGGATGTACCACCAACTCCGGAATCGAACAGGCCTATAGGTTTCTGCATGATCAAAAATATATACTTAAATCGGGGGTACAAAAAAACCGCTTTTTCCAAAGAAAGAAGCGGTCCGTTTATTTTCGTTTAAGCCTGACTTAGAAGCCTAGCTCCTGTTTTACATCAGGTAATAGGTCTTTGCCTTTGGCAACGATTAAGCTTAGTCCTGGAGTTGCGTCCATTACGTAATCGAACCCTTGTGCTGCGGCCACTTTTTCAATAGCTGCTTTTGCCTTTTCAGAAATTGGCGCGAAAAGTTCTTGCTGTTTTTGTTGCAATTGTTGCATAGCAGTCTGCTCAGCGTTCTGGATGTTTTTTTGGATCTCCTGAAGCTCTAAAGCTCTTTTCTCGTTCTCCTCCCTGGTTTTGGAAGTGGATTCGTTTCTATATTGTGTGGCCTTGTTCTCGAACTCGGTCATTGAACCTTTGATATCAGCCGTGTATGTTTCTTCCAACTTTTTAAGTTCGGACTGGGCTTGTTTCATATCCGGCATTTCAGACAACAATTGCTGTACATTGATATGGGCCACTTTGCTCTGTGCATTTACAAAACCTGTAGCTGCAACAAATAAGACTAGGGCCACAGCAATCTTCTTTACATTTCTCATGATTCTCTAAGTTAGTATTTTGAATGTTATTTTTAGTGTTTCTATATTATTCTTGTATTGAATCTTTTTCTTGTTCTTGCGCTTTTTTACGTTCTTCCAATTTGGCTCTCCGTTTGGCATCGCGCTCTTCCAATAATTTTTTTCTTCTGGCTTCGTAGGCTTTCTTTCGCTCTTCACGTAACCTCAGTTGCTCTGTTCTTCTATCCTCTGCCGCCTTTGCCTTTTCATCCCTTGCCTGATCGGCCTTCTGCTGACGCTCCTTTAGGGCTGCACTAACTTCTTTCTCTTCTTCTGCCTGCTCTTCCTTGAACTTATCCAGCCTGTTCTTCTCCTTGGCCTTTTTGTTGGATTTGCTAACCTTTCTGGTTCGTCCTATCTCCCTTAAAACCAAGTCACTGATGTCGTGCCTTTTTTCGGAGTACAACATTACGACATCTGCGGATTTATCAAAAATAAAATCGTATCTTTTATTTCCCCCTATTTTTTGGACCTCATTGAATACTTGGTCCTGAATAGGCTGAATCAATAACTGTTTTTGAAGCACCAAATCTCCCTGTGGCCCAAAACGATCTTGTTGATAATCGAGCATTTCGGTTTCCAAAATCTGGATTTCTTCTTCCCGTTCCTCAATGAGCTCATCCGTTAAAAGCACCTTTTCCGCCATCAGATCCTTCTTCATCTGCTCAATGGTACTCTGTTTGAGCTCAATCTCCTGCTTCCATTTAACGGCCTTGTTGTTCAACTGCTCGGTTGCATCCCGATATTCTTCGACATTTTCAAGGATATATTCCATATCCACCTAGCAGGGAGGGTGTTCTTGTTTTTGATGTTGATGCAACACCACTGTCGCTGGTGAGGCTGGTTGAGGGAACGTTTTCTGGAGTTCTTG
>JBCCUY010000306.1:0-4270 GCA_039196145.1 Bacteroidota bacterium | reverse complement strand
GCCACCACTACCCTTCCCCATAGAAAAGTTGGTTTTTTAAAAGATGGTTTTGAGGCCAGTTTTTTGGTGTTGGACCATAATCCCCTAAAGGATATCAAAAACGTAACCCAAACCATTAACTTCAAGGTAAAGCAAGGGGTTATGTTGGAATAGAGGAGACTATCTGTGCAAGGTGGACCAGTACAACATTTTGATAATTAGGGTCATCCCATTATTCTCGCTAAATTTAGTCCCGTAGACGCTACTCCAAAATCATGCCCGTTCAGTACATTACCCAACATAGTAGATTAAAAGAAAAGGACAAGCTTGAAATAGCCGGCTATTTTAAATCGTTGGATTTCAATAATGGTGAACTTTTGTTAAAGGAAAGCGGTTACGCAAAACAGCTGTTTTTTATAGAGCAGGGATTTGTGCGATCTTTCTATCGCTTGGAAAACGGAACGGAAAAGACCCATTGGATTTACTCAGACGATGATTTTGTTACATCATGGTACAGCTTTTTCACCTTGGAGCCGAGCTTTGAAAGTTTACAGGTATTAGGCAAAACCAGCGTATACTCCATTTCCATAACCGACTACAAAAAATTATATAAGCGAAATGAACCCTTTCGTACGTACATGAATGGGTACTACCAGCAAGTTATCGCAGAAATGGACTATCTCTCCAAGACTTTTATGCATATGTCCGCCAAGGAAAAGTACCTGTTCTTATTGGAAACCAGCCCCAACTTGGTCAGGGAAATAAAACTGGGCTATTTGGCCTCCTTACTTGATATCAGCCAGGAAACCCTAAGCCGGGTAAGACGACAAATCTAGTTTTTTTGATTTAGGTCAAAAAAAATCCCAACCTCTCTTTTGAATTTTGTCCTATATAATTTTATTTATGGAAGACATTGTACTTAAAATGGAGGAAAACATAGAATGGGTGCTTTTCGGCATCTTTGCCTTCTCCATCACCTTGGCCATTGTGGAATTCTTTTATGAACTCTACAAAAAGAAAATCAATAAATGGCGCTTGGGCGAAATGTGGGCCAGCTTTTCGGTTTTTATCGTGGCTCAGTTTTTTGAGAAAATTGGCACGCTTATATTTGCTGGGTCATTTATTGTAGTAGCCAAATTTGTCCCTTGGCAAATTCCTGTAAACGTTTGGACCACTTTGCTATGCCTTCTTTTTGTGGATTTCCTGTATTATGTAGAACATGTGATTGAGCATAAGGTTCGCATTCTATGGTCATATCACAGCATTCATCATAGCTCTCCAATTTATAACTACACCACAGCCCTTCGGGTCTCATTTATAGATAATTTAATTACTTGGGTGTTTTATCTCCCTGCAATTGTTCTTGGTTTCAATCCGTATATCGTGTTACTGGTATTCCTTTTGGTGTTGTCATATCAGTTCTGGTTACATACAGAAATCATTGGCAAATTGGGTTGGTTCGAAAAAGTCTTCATGACGCCATCGCAACACCGCGTACACCATGGTTCAGATGCCATTTATCTGGACAAGAATTTTGGGGCTTTGCTCAGTATTTGGGACAGGATGTTTAGAACATATCAAGAAGAAAAGCATACCCCCAATTATGGTCTGACAAAGCAAATAAATACCATAAATCCGATTAAGGTGCATCTACATGAATACATCAATATTTATAAGGATGTAAAAAGCGCCCAAAACCTAAAGGAGGTGTGGGGATATTTGGTCAATGGACCGGACTGGAAACCAAAAAGGGAGACCTAGATGCCAATCCAAATGAGTCTTAGAAGACTGTTCTATCATTACAAATGGCGTTTTACGCTGACCTTCCTATGCATTTTAGGGGAAGCGGCCCTCCTGCTTTTGTTCCCGTGGTTCATTGGAAATGCCATTGACGATGTGCTGAGTGGCCATTTCAAAGGAGCATTTAATTTAGGCTTTCTGGGAATCTTTTTACTCGTTGTAGGTGTTGGAAGACGCGTGTTTGATTCTCGATTTTATGCGGAGGTCTATAGGGAAGTCGGCGTCACAGCCATGGTTCAGATTCAGGATGAAAAAGTCTCCCTTAAAACTGCGCGACTTCACATGCTCGCTGAACTTGTGGAATTCTTGGAAAATACCTTGCCAGAGCTGATCAATACCCTTATCGGATTGGTGGGTGTAATGTGTATTCTCCTCTTGTTGAATCATAAGGTCTTTTGGGGGGGCGTGCTGGTAACCGGGATGGTGTTGGTTATCTATGCATTGAGCAGCAAAAAGACCATATTCTTCAATGAACAGGCCAACAATGAACTCGAACGGCAAGTAGAGGTAATCTCGGAAAACAATACCGTTAAACTGGGAGATCACCTAAAGAAAATGATGCGCTGGAACATCAAACTATCCGATTTGGAGGCACTGAACTTCTCCCTATCCTGGATTGTTGCCTTAGCCTTTTTGGTTATTTCCATTATTGTTGGCGTAGGGGGCGGAATTGATACCTACGGAGCCCTCTTTGCATTGGTAATGTATGTGTTCCAATACATCGAAAGTGTTTTACAGCTTCCTGCGTTTTACCAAAACTGGTTACGACTTCATGAGATTTTAACCCGGTTAAGACAGCGGAGTCATAACAGTAGTTAGTTCAGGACCGTCTCCCTTAGGGTTTCATCCTTTTGCGCCGTATCTTTGTACTGTGGAAGAAGGTAAAAAAATCATCCTGTTCGATGGGGTTTGTAACCTCTGCAATGGAGCAATCCAATTTATTATTAAACGGGATAAAAAGGATACATTCCGTTATGCAGCCCTTCAAAGTGATACCGGACTGCGTTTAGTGGCAGAACGTGGTATTGATACGAGTAAGATGGATTCCTTTATTCTCATAGAGCCCGGTATTGCCTATTTTACAAAATCAGATGCAGCCTTGCGTATCGGACAGCAGTTTGGTGGACTTTGGAAGCTTCTAGCAATCTTTACTTGGATTCCAAGACCATTCCGCAACGCTATTTATGATTTTGTGGCTAGAAATCGCTACAAATGGTTTGGGCGCAAGGACGCCTGTATGATTCCTACCCCAGAATTGCAAGCCAAGTTTTTGGGGTGACCCAAAAAACCAATCCTACCTACTTGAGGTTGTTCAGGATAAAATCCAAGGTGTTATTGGTATTCAACTTTTGCGAGAAAGAAAGACTTTGGTGTGTAATGGGCTGAGCAAGCCCAAGACTGCGGAGATAGCGAATAATTTCTTCGTCTTCCAAAGCAACTTTTCCAGATAAGAGTACATCCAAACTTTCCTCTTTTTGGTACCGCTTATAGATTTTACGAAGCCCACTTAGGTACAAACGGTCTTTGGTAAATCCACCTCCTCTATGCGCCCTTAGGGTAATGGCAAAGGCTTCGTCTTTGTTCAATTTGTATTGCCCATGGATCAAATCAAAGGTATCAGCAAAGGAATACCCCTTGATTAGACTATCCGCCGCCAACACACGATACGACAGTTCCTTTAACCGTTTTAAAGTCAGTGCCCCTCCCATATATTCGCTAAAAACGGCCAGACCTTCCTGGGTTTCCACATTCTTGGGTAAACCATTGGAAAAAATCTTTAGCGGTTGCAACAGGCCGTTGAAAGTGGTTACCAAATGGATTCCGATCTCATGGTTGGCAAGCGTAAGCAATTGGTTCTTGCTGAACTTAATGTTCCTGCGAATCAAAAGCGCTTGGGAGCTGTTACTTACCATCGCCTCGGCAGCAATATGGGTAGAATATTTAATGTTCAACGGGAAACTATACCGGTGTGAAAAATCCTCAAAATAGGCCCGTGCCTCTTCTGGTGAAAACACTTTTTCCATATCGGAAGAAAGTGGTTCATCCTCAAAATGAAGAATATACCTCGCATTTTGAACATCCCGCTCGGTAGGCGTTCCATAGACTCTTAAGGAATTGTAATAGAAGTTCTTTTGTTTTCCAATGGTTTCGATACATTGGATCATATTGGAATAATGATAGATGACCCGCTGGTACAATTGACGGATTTGATCATCTTGAATACGCTCCAAACGCTGGGAAAAAAATAGTCGATGCAGTTTGTAAGGATCAAACTTCAGCTTAGGATATTTAAAATTGGGCTCAGCGGTGAACTTAGAAGCATAAAACCGCTGTTTTTCCTTTTCGATGTTCAAAGGGTTGATGTAGCTCAACAGTTCAATGCGACGCACCAAACGGTCCAAGTTGGCATCAATCTCAAAAAGGTGACCGTATTCTTGCTGTAATTCTTTCGTTTCTTGGGCTCCGATCATTTGTTTGCTGCTTCAAATTC
>JBCCUY010000305.1:0-4272 GCA_039196145.1 Bacteroidota bacterium | reverse complement strand
CTTTTTTAAGAAATCTGCTTCATTACTGAACTTAATTCCCAAGAACTCCATTACATTGCTGCTTCCACATTTTGAGGAAACCCCATAATTGCCATGCTTGGTGACCTTGATTCCCGCTCCGGCGGTAACAAATGATGCAAGTGTGGAAATATTAAAGGTGTCTTTTCCATCTCCTCCCGTTCCGCAAAGATCTATAGGGTTGTATTCAGCCAGATCCACCGCAAGACAAAGTTCCAGTAATGCGTCACGAAAGCCTTCCAATTCTTCTATTGTGATGCTACGCATCATATATACCGTTAGGAAGGCGGCAATCTGCGAGCTGTTGTAATCCCCTTTGGCAATGTTGACCAAGATTTGCTTGGCATCAGCCTTGGAAAGTATTTCGTGATTAATGAGTTTGTTCAATGTCTCTTTCATGTCTTCTTTTTTGGTACTCCGCAGTTGGAGCGAAAGCTATTCTTTAGATGCTTTGGTTTGCCGCTTTAACCGGAACTTTGTTAGATTATTTATTCAACCAATTCTTCAACATCTTTTTCCCCTCAGGGGTCAAAACGGATTCTGGATGAAACTGCACTGCAGAAACATCATAGGTTGTATGCCGAAGCGACATAACCTGCCCGTTCTCATCCACGGAAGTCGCTTCCAAGCTCTCTGGTAGATCAGGGTGCACCACCCACGAATGATAGCGTCCTACTTGAATTTGCTCTGGCATGTCTTGAAATAAAACACCAGGTTTGGTCACGGTTATGGTGGTTGCCACTCCGTGATATACTTGATCCAAGTTAACAAGGCTTCCGCCAAAAACCTCCCCTATGGCCTGCTGTCCTAAACAGACCCCAAGTATGCGCTTTTGCGGGGCGTAGGTCTGGATAATATCTTTGAGCAAGCCGGCTTCATCTGGAATACCAGGGCCAGGAGAAAGTACAATTTCACCGAAAGGTTCCACTTCTTCCAAAGTCAGTTGGTCGTTTCTCTTTACAGTGACCTCGCAATCCAAATCCTCTAAATAGTGCACCAAGTTGTAGGTGAAGCTATCGTAATTATCTATCATTAAAATCTTTCTGGCCATCTTAGATTGTTTCTGCGATTTCAAGTGCCTTGGTCAAGGCACCTAATTTATTATAGGTTTCCTGTAGTTCGGTTGCAGGGTTCGATGCCGCCACCAAACCGGCTCCGGCTTGGTAATGCAATTGATGATTTTTGCTCAGAAATGTGCGAATCATTATCGCATGGTTAAAGTTGCCCTTGAAATCCATAAAACCAATGGCACCACCATAATAGGCCCTGCTTGTTTTTTCATACTTTTCTATGAGCTGCATGGCCATGTGCTTGGGAGCACCACTTAAGGTACCGGCGGGGAATGTATCGGCTACCACCTTCATAGTAGGGCTTGCCTTTTTCTTTATACCGGTAACTTTCGAGACCAAGTGAATGACATGTGAAAAGTATTGGACCTCCCTGTAGGTTTCCACGTTTACCGTGTTTCCGTTCCTACTTAGATCGTTCCGGGCCAAATCCACAAGCATTACATGTTCACTGTTCTCTTTTTCGTCCTGCGCCAATTTTTTGGCCAATTCGGCATCCTTCTCATCGTTCCCAGTACGTTTGTAAGTTCCGGCTATGGGGTGAATTTCGGCCTTCCCGTCCTTTACAATGAGCTGGGCCTCGGGCGAGCTCCCAAATATTTTAAAATCCCCATAATCGAAATAAAACAGGTAAGGCGAGGGATTGACCGAACGGAGCGCTCGGTATACGTTAAATTCGTCGCCTTTAAATCCTTGGGAGAACCTTCGTGATAGCACCAACTGAAAAACATCACCACGTTGGCAGTGTTTTTTGGCCAGGGCCACATGTTCCATATATTCTTCGTCCCTCAAATTGGATACGGGCTCACCTTCTTTAGAGAAATTGTAGGTTGCAAAACTTCGAACCTGGAACAACTGTGCAATTTCATCCACGTTACTTTCCGAGCTATAACAATGGGCGAAGAGATAGGCTTCGTTCTTAAAATGATTGATAGCTATGATGTTTTGATAGACCGCATAATAGATATCTGGGATGGCTACGGAGTTTGGCTTGGCCGTGATTTCTACGTCCTCAAAATAGCGCACGGCATCATAGGCCAAATACCCGAACAAACCATTGTTGATAAATTTGAACTCGTTGGAGGCAACCTCAAACCTTTTGCCAAATTCATGGATGACATCCGTAACATCCGTCTCGGAATCAATAGCTGTGACCTCTTTCGTGCCATCCGGAAAACTTTGGGTAATCACCTCATCCTGAATTTTAATGTCTGCGATTGGATTGCAGCAGATGTAGGAAAAACTGTTGTCATTGGCATGGTAGTCGCTACTCTCCAATAAAATACTGTTGGGAAACTTGTCCCGAACCTTTAGATACACACTGACCGGGGTAATGGTATCGGCAAGAATTTTTTTAAAATGTGATTCTAGTTTATAGGTCATCTTAATGCTATAAATTAAAAAAGGCCTGTCGTGATGACAAGCCTCTATATGGTTATAATGGGGACTAGCTCACGATGTTCGACGCAAGTTGTTCCACCACCAAGTATTTACTTTTCCAATTTTCATTGCTTCAAAGATAGAAAGGAAAATGTAACTTCCAAATTTTGTTTTGTGAAATTAAAAATCCCGTTTAAGAAGTCTCAAACGGGATTTCCAAACACTAAACTAATTTTGATTATAGCTGCAAATCAACCACCAAATCAAATTCGTCATAAATCAATTTGTCCTTTGCCGTACCAATAATACCAGAACCATACTTTACGTCGTATTTTGTGCGATCAACTTTCAAAGTAGCTGTCGCTTTGCTTCCATAAATGGAAACATCAAAACTGACTGGGGCCGTAATGCCTTTGATGGTTAGGTCACCAGTGACTTTGTATGAATTCTTGCCAGAAGGTTTTACTTCAGTAAAAACCAAAGCGGCGGTAGGGTTGGAGGCAGTGGAAAAGAAATCATCAGAATTCAAGTGGCCGTCCAATTTGTTTTTGTAGTCCCCTTTAAGATCCGTGGTATTGATGGTGGTCATATCCACTACAAACTCTCCCCCGGTCAACTGCTCTCCATCGAATTCCAGAGCACCCGATTTCAATGCAATGGTCCCCGTATGAGATCCAGCAACTTTGTACGCTTTCCAAGTCACAGTGCTTTCGTCCGTTTTTACAGCTTTCTTTTCTCCATCAATTGGATTTGCAAAAGATACCAGACCGAACACGGCCGTCAAGGCCAAACTTAAAATTGTCTTTTTCATGATTGTGTTTTTAATTTTGATAATTAGGGTTTATATATGTGTAAATAATTCTTCCTTTGATTTGCGCACCTTGGCATAGTGCTGGGTCTCATCTTCTTCGGAGCGATAACCAACGGCCAACACTACAGAGGTATTTAGGTCTTTTTCGTCCAAACCAAGAATTTCGTTGTAGGCCTCCGCTTCAAAACCTTCCATGGGGCAGGTGTCTATTTTAAGTTCCGCAGCTGCTTGCATAGCATTTCCAAGAGCAATGTAAACCTGTTTCATGGCCCAGTTGTTTTTAACATCCGCAGGTAAATCCAGTAGTTTGGATTTCATAAAATCTCCGTAACCTTTTAGGCTCTCCTCTGGGATGTTCCGGGTCTGACTTACATTTTGCACATAGCCATCCAACAATTCCTCGCCAAAATCCGTGGTATTTGCAAAAACAATAAGGTGGGATGCATCGGTAATTTGGGATTGCCCCCAACTAACGGGCTTCAGTTTTTCCCGAATGTCCGAATCCGTGATTACGAAAACATGGTAAGGCTGCAGTCCATACGAGGAGGCAGAAAGTCTTGTGGCTTCCAAGAGCAGGTCTAAATCCTGATCTGTTATTTTCTTGGTATCGTCAAATTTTTTGGTGGCATAGCGCCATGTTCTGTTTTCTAATATACTTTCCATATTAAAATTTATCTAGTAATGAATTAAGCTGTTCCAGCTCTTTATTGGTAAAACTCTTAAGTATTTTTTTTTCGGTGTCCTGCATAACCTCGTCCAGTTGGGAAAGCAATTTCTTTCCCTCATGGGTTATCATGATCTCTACCTTTCTTCTATTGTCAGGGCAAACTCTTCGGTCCACCAGTCCTTTGAGGATAAGTTTGTCCACCAAACGTGTGGTATTGCTCATTTTGGTCACCATACGCTCATTTATGGTAGAAAGGTTTGCAGGATTTCCCCTTTGTCCGCGCAGAATGCGGAGCACATTAAATTGCTGCTCAGAAATATCGAAGGGTT
>JBCCUY010000304.1:0-4334 GCA_039196145.1 Bacteroidota bacterium | reverse complement strand
GGTAGGTGACCCTGCAGGTATTATCATTGCCGACACCTATCTGAAGGGCATAAAGGATTTTGATGTTGAAAAGGCATATACTGCCATGCTAAAAAGTGCGGATATGTTGGAGGGAAACCCATTACGTCCTGGAATCGTGGATTACATCAAAAAGGGATATCTCACTACAAAGACCACCAACAGCGGATCGGTATCCACCACCCAAGAATACAATATTACCGATTATGCCATTGGGCAATTGGCCAGGGCGTTGGGAAAAAAGGGAGATTATACCCGTTTCCGAAAGCGAAGTATCTCCTATCGAAAACTGTTCGATAAAGAATTCAATCTATTAAGACCCAGAAACGATGATGGGAGTTGGCTCTCCCCATATAATCCGGAAACCGGTGCCAATTTTGTAAAGAACGTTGGCTTTATTGAAGGCAATGCTTGGCAATATACCTTTATGGTATCCCATGACGTGAAAGGACTGATTAAACTAATGGGCGGGCCGAAATCCTTCTCTGGCAAGTTACAGGAGGTTTTTGATAAAAATCAATTTGACATGGCCAATGAGCCCGATATTGCCTATCCTTATTTATTCAACTATGTTAAGGGCGAGGAATGGCGCACGCAAAAAACAGTATCCGAGCTTTTACAGACCTATTTCAAGAACAAACCTGACGGACTTCCTGGCAATGATGATACTGGAACCATGAGCGCATGGGCCGTGTTCTCCATGATCGGGATGTATCCGGTAAGTCCTGCCAACCCTATTTACACCCTAACCACACCGGTTTTTGATAAGGTCACCCTTCGTTTGAATCCAAAATACTACAAGAATCTGACCTTCACCATTACAAAGGAACACTCAACAAATGAAGCCGCAAACAAGCTTCAGGATGTTTATTTGGATGGAAGAAGATTAAGGGGAAGGTTCGTATCCCACAAGGACCTGGTAAACTCCAAAAACCTGACGTTTATCGTAAAATAAACAGGGTTTTAAGCAACAACCATTGCGGGAATCTTCTTGTCAGACAAGGGTTTTCAGGCAAAATGGGGGTCGCAAACGTTTTCGTTCTTACGCCCTTTAGCTTTTCAGCACCGTTATTAGTCGAAATTTTTTCCTTTATATATAAGGAATTAGAACTTTTATGAAGCGAACTTTAAGCTTTTATTAAGCTTTATAACTAATAACCTAACTCAGAGTAGTATGAACAAAAAACTTCATTACTTTTTTATGCTTGCGTGTATCCTATGTTTTCAAGGAATGCTAGCGCAAGGAAAAACCGTTACAGGAACGGTTACTGATGCAAGTACTGGAACCCCGATTCCAGGTATTACAGTTGTGGAACAGGGTACCACGAATGGGACCTCCACAGATTTCGACGGAAATTATTCCATTTCTGTTTCCGGCAATTCAGCCGTTTTGGTGTTTACCGGAATCGGCTACACCACTCAAGAAGCTCCAGTCGGCTCGCAATCAACCATCAATATTGTATTGGTTGAGGATGTTGAACTTCTGGATGAGGTAGTGGTAACCGCCTTAGGTATTAGCCGAGAGAAAAAATCCTTGGGATATTCCGTTACAGAGGTAGACGGTAGTTCCGTTTCATTGGCGAAAGAGCCGAACGTTGTTAACTCCTTAGCAGGTAAGGTAGCAGGTGTTGTTGTATCTCAGGGTACGGCCGGTGCAGGTAGTGGTTCCCGTGTGGTTATCCGTGGAAACAATTCCATTACCGGTAATAACCAGCCTCTATATGTAGTTGATGGTGTACCAATTGATAACACTGCTTTGGGAGCTCCAGATGGTGCTGGCCAATTCAATATCAATAACTTGGGTGATGGTGTATCTGACCTTAACCCGGATGATATTGAGTCCTTATCAGTACTGAAAGGTCCTAACGCTGCTGCCCTATATGGTTCAAGAGCAAGTAACGGGGTTATTATTATTACCACTAAGAAAGGAGCCCTAAACAAAGGTTTGGGCATATCATTTACATCCAACGCCTTGTTTGATGACCCATTAGTGCTTCCCAAATACCAGAATGAGTTTGGTAGAGGAACCGATGGTAATTTCCCTCAAATCAACCCTGATGATCCTTTGGTGACTCAAGTAAACACTGTGGCAGGTTCTGGTTCTTGGGGCCCAAGATTTGATGGTTCGCAGCAGCTGGCCTACAACGGGCAACAAAGAGCCTACGTAGCCCAACCTGATAATGTAAAGGATTTCTTTGAAACCGGTACAAGTTTCATCAACACCATTGCCTTGAGTGCTGGAGGTGAGAACGCATCTGTGCGGTTTTCCTATACCAACTCTGATATCGAATCTATTCTTCCAAATTCTGGAATTGATAGAGACAACTTTAACCTAAGGGCATTCGCCAACTTATCGGATAAATTAACATTGGATACCAGAATAACCTATTTCTTGCAGACAGCTCGTAACCGCCCAAATCAAGGTACGGAAGGTGTCGCTGCTTATCTGTGGCCTTTGGCAAGAAATGTGCGACTTTCAGACCTTCAGGTTTTTCAGGATATTGAAAATCCCATCAATCCCGATGACATCTACAGAGTTATAGCTCCAACATCGTCTGGCGGAAACCCATATTGGATTTTACAAAACGACTTTAATGGTGACAGGAGAACGAGGATTACTGGCTTTGCCAAACTACAATATCAATTCAATGACTGGTTATCCGCTTTTATAAGAGTTGGTACTGATGACATTACCCAAGATACAGAAAGTGTAACAAGGGTTGGGCACCACTTCTTTGGTGATGGAAGAATTCGTTTTGAAAAGAACGACCGTACAGAAACCAACTATGATTTCTTGGTCATGTTCAACAAAGACTTGAGTGAAAAGTTCAGCTTGACGGCGAACGCAGGGGCCAACGCCTTGAGATTCTCCACCATTCGTTCAACAGCCAATGGTGACAACTTCAAGATTCCTGGCAGACCGTTATTGGACAACACCGAGGAAATATTTGCATTCCAAGGCCAAAGAATCCAAAAAAGTATTAACTCGGTTTATGGCTCTACTTCCCTATCCTATGATGACGCAGTTTATCTGGATTTAACAGGTAGAAATGACTGGTCTTCAGC
The DNA here is from genome assembly GCA_039196145.1 of Bacteroidota bacterium. GTDB lineage: Bacteria > Bacteroidota > Bacteroidia > Flavobacteriales > Flavobacteriaceae > Flagellimonas. The sequence goes on along the minus strand of JBCCUY010000304.1, from coordinate 1,250 downwards.
CCTTGCCGCTGACAATCGTTCTTACTTTTATAGCTCAGCAAGTTTGAGTGTCCTATTGAATGAAACATTCGATTTGGGAAGTTCCATTGATTTGCTAAAGATTAGGGGTAGTATTGCTACTGTTGGTAACGATACTGACCCACAACAGTTGGTAAACACGTTTAGAATAGCGGCCAATGGTTTCTTGGACAACGTGGTGGTAAGCAGACAGAATACGCTTTTTAGTGACAGTCTTCGCCCTGAAGAGGTAACTTCAACTGAGCTTGGATTGGAGCTGAGAGCATTCGGAAATCGTCTTTATGCAGATTTATCTTACTATGATATTGAATCGACAGACCTAATCTTTGATGTTCCACTGGGAACAGGTGCTGGATTTGAGAATTTTAGAACAAATGTGGGTGAGATTACCAACAAAGGTTTTGAAATATTGGTTGGTGGTATTCCCGTTCAAACCCAGAATTTCTCTTGGGACACTTCGCTTAACATAGCCAGAAATAAAAATGAACTGGTAACCCTAGTGGAAGGCCAAGACTTTTTCAACTTTAGTGCCGATAATGGAGGTACCGTTTCAGTGGTGGGACGTGCTGGTGAAGGTTTTGGGGATATAGAGACCACTACATGGGACCGAAACGACCAGGGACAATTGATTGTTACCGCAGAGGGTCGTCCACAAGCCACATCTGAGAGAGAAAAATTTGGAAACTATCAACCTGATTTCTCTGGTGGTTTCACCAACACTTTTAGGTACAAAAACTTTACCCTTAATACCTTGATTGACTTCAGGGTCGGAGGTGAAGTCTATTCCTTTACCGATGCCGCGTTGGATGCTGCAGGGGTTTCAGAACGATCTTTGCAATTCCGTGATAGCGGTATCCTTGTAGACGGAGTTATTGACAATGGTGATGGAACTTTTACCCCCAACACTACGACGATAAGTGCCCAGGATTATTGGGGAGCTGTTAGTGGTATTGGGTCCGAATATGTTTTTGACCAAACTAATTTCAGGCTAAGAGAAGTAAGTTTGAGCTACTCCTTCCCTAGTAAACTCCTGAAAAACACCTTTATACAGAGCGCTACCTTGAGTGCAGTAGGTAGAAATTTGTTATTTTTATACAAAAAGGCTGATAACTTTGACCCAGAATCCAGTTACTCTACTTCCAACTTTGCCCAGGGGGTATTGTTTTATGCTCTTCCTACTACAAGGAGTTTTGGACTCAGCTTAAATGTTAACTTTTAAAAAATTGTGCAAT
>JBCCUY010000303.1:0-4379 GCA_039196145.1 Bacteroidota bacterium | reverse complement strand
TTTCTGACCTTCTTTCGATATTGGGTTTCATCCTGTTCCGAACGATACCCTACCGTTGCAATTACCGATGCATTAAGACCTTTCTCATCAAGACCAAGGATTTCATTATAGGCCGTCGCATCGAAACCCTCCATTGGGCAGGCATCTATCTTCAGTTCTGCGCAGGCGTTCAAGAGATTGGCCAAGGACAGATATGTTTGTCGTTTGGACCAAGATTGCCATTCGGAAGTTGTTTTTTTGGAAAGGTTTTCTTTAATGAACGCTCCATAACCTGCAACGTCGGCGACCGCTATATGCTGGGTTTTGGCAATGTTGTTTATGTAATCATCTACATATTCATCTTTATGCTCTGAAAAATTACAGAACACGAATAGGTGGGATGCTTCCGTTACCTGGGACTGGCCCCAAGAAACCTCCCTGAGTTGTTCCCTCAATGAGGTATCATTTACAATCAAAACCTTGTACAATTGCAAGCCATAGGACGATACTGACAATTGTACCGCTTCTTTCAAGTAATCCAAATCTTGCTCTGATATCCTTTTTTTCGGGTCAAACTTCTTGGTCGCATAGCGCCATTTTAAATTTTCTACTAGTTTCATTTTATTAAGCTTTTTGATTAAACATTGTGTTCGTTCTGCTCGAGCTTATTTCACTAAAAGCATAGTTGCTCATTGAGAATTGTTCTTCAAACCCCAACTTTTCGTAGAGTCCTTTTCCCATGGCAGAAGCTTGCAATGTGACGTGGGAATATCCTTTTTTTACAGCTTCATATAACATGGAATGCATCATCTTTTCGGCATAACCCTTTCTTCGCATCTCTGGAATGATTCCCATAGAATGGATGCCGATAATTTCTTTTCCTGTATTATAGGTCAAAGCTGTTCCAACGGGGTAATTTCCATCATGGGCAATCAGAAACTCAATTTCACCAAGGCATTTTAATATCAACTCATGATGGATTTTGTAATTAAAGGCCTTTTCGAACAATGATTCCCATAATTGTGCAGAATCCTTGTTTTCTACCCTTTGGAGCTCCAGTCCAGAGGGGGTGAAAGCCCTTTTGGAAAGATCGAGGGCCATCCCCACTTGTTCCAACACCTTTTCAAAACCATTGCCTAAAAGAAGGGATTCATATTCGTTTCCTTCTATTTCCCAATAGGGAATGGTGATTTTGATGGGAGAGGAAGCGATTATCTTTTTTACAGTATCGATATCACCTTGCGTGGGTCTATTAATAAACCAAAGCTTGTTTGGCCAATCGGAATACGCTATTGCTCCATAGTCAAAGGTGTTGCCAATTACATAGGTATCGGCCTTGCGGTTAATCAATTGCCATAACGAGGTCAAGTTATCTATGTTCCGTTTTTTTAAGTCCATCTTTTAAGTGTTTTTGATTAAAATAATTCCTAAGGTCATAGCGATTACGCCAAAAATCTTTTTGTAGGCAATAGGCTCCGAAGGCAAACCGAACCAACCAAAATGACCCGCAACGACAGAAAATAAAATTTGTCCAAAAAGACCGATGGAAATCATTGTGGAAATCCCCAGTTTTGGTATGGTATAATAATAAAGTCCGATCCCAATCACACTGAACAATGCCCCCGAAAACCATAAATAATAAGGTACGTCCTTTAGTTTGTAAAGGGATGGTAGGTGCTTGGTGCAGATCATGACTGCAAAAAGTGCCAATAGTGCGCTTATGATATAGGCCACAAGGGAGGTTAACAAGGGACTCTTGAGTTGCTCGCTCAACTGTGAATTAAAACCCCCATGAAGTGCCAAAAAGACGCCACCTATAAAGGCTAATAACATTGGTGTTGTCTGACTCATATCTCAAAGTATTAATGATTTATAGGCCAAATGTAAAACGGTAAAATGCCTTATGCATTTACATATGTCGATGGATGGAATTATAGTTCCTTTCTTATCCTGCTAAGTTGGGTAGGGGTTATTCCCAGGTAAGATGCAATCAACCATTGGGGCACCCTTTGAGGTAATTTAGGGTACCTATTGAGGAAAGAAATATAACGTTCCGTGGCATTTTCTGCTGCAAATGAAATTTGACGTCGTTCATTTTCTATGATCCAGTTTTGCTCCAGATTTGCAATATAATAGTTCTTTAAGTCCTCATGGCCATAAATGACTTCCTTATAGCGTTTATAATTCATTTCCAGAATCGTCCCTCCTACAACACACTCAACACCAAATCCTGAAGGTGTATCCGTCAGCATTGACACCGTGGAGCCTGCCAAGTGCCCCTCCACAAAAAAGTTTTTGACATATAAATTGGCTTCGTCATCCATCCACTGGGATACCAAAACTCCCTCACAAACGAAAAATATATTCCTCGCAGTTTGTCCGTGATATATAATGTTCTCACTTTTTTGGACATCCCGAATACCGATCAAAGGCAAAAATGCCTCAAAAGAACTTCGCGGGACGGTTGCAAAGCTATTGACATATTTATAGAAAAGTTGGCTATATGGATGATCAAACGAAATCATTCTTGGCTCATGGTTAACTCTTTGATTGAACTAAAGATACCATATTATGAGTGCGAATCACATTGTGTTCGGTTTGATCCCATGGGTCGATTTACCCGGATAGGATCATATTCGGTTTCTCAAAACCCGCTTGAATACTTGCCCAAAGGACTTTGTATTTAGGCTCCTTGAGAAAAAGTGTTTACCTCCTACAAACAAGAATTTGTTCACCGCTCCCGGTACCGAAAGCTTCCCTTTTCCTAATCGATCAATAGCTTTTTGTGCCACATAGACCGGCGAAAGTGGCTTCATCGGAGTTCCATCAAAATCGTAAGCCGAGGCGAGATCGGTATCCGTAAACCCGGGTGCCACCACAAGCACGTCGACATTATCTTTTTTGAATTCAGCGGCAATACCTTCAAAAAATATCAGATCATACGCTTTAGTGCCTGCATAATTGGCAATATATGGCACTCCTTGGAAGGCTACGATAGAAGACATCGCTATTATACCACCTTTCTTTCTTCGCACCATTTTCTCCCCGAAATGGTAGGTTAGCGTTAAAGGTGCTTTGATATTCAGCTCGATTGCTGATATATGATTTTCAATGGGTATACTCAAAAAGTGATTTGAGTGCTCGATACCGGCATTGTTGACCAAGAGTCCCACCTCTAAACCTTCGGTATGTTTCATGACCGATTGTATACCGTTATCAGTAGTCAAATCCGCCACTAAGACTTTTGTTTCCACCTGGTATACTAATTTAATTTCTTGCGCTAGGGTTTCCAATTTTTTAGCGTTTCTCGCGACAAGGACGATGTTTAGTCCGGCTGATGCCAGCTGTCTGGCATATTCACTTCCAATTCCTAAAGATGCTCCTGTGATTAAGGCCCAAGGCCCATATTGTTGTTTTAAATTTCTCATGGTTTATGTATTTGAATGTTAATATTATTGATGGCTGTAATGCTCCTTTCCGGGCATGGTGTGATGCTCCTTATCTATGATTTCAGTATATGTTACAAACTTGAAAGGGTCAAAGAATTGGACCGAACTCCTAAGTCGGTCAGCGGCTTCTTCTTTCAAAGGAGTAATCTTGCCATCTTTTCCATATCTGTTCTCCGCCGCAATTGCCATTTGAAGGGCTAGCTCGTTGTCACCATTTTCCAACATTTTTTCCAAGGCCCTTGCGACTTGTTTTTCTGAAAGATCAAGGTACAGTTCCAAAAGTCTTCCTCGCTCCACAGCTGTGATTACATCCAATCCCTCTGGATCTTTCCCGCTCACCTCTTCTTGCCAAATGCCAACCATATGATCTGCGGTCCGCGCTATCACATGATCTCTTGGTGACAGATAACCGATAAAGATTTCAGGGGTATTCTGTATCCCAGGAGGGATTAGGTTGAGACGGATAATGTCCTTTGCAGAATAGCCATTTCTCAAGTGGGTTCTTGTCTCATTTACCAACCACTTATAGGCGTTTCTGTAAAGTTGAAGCTGTTTTTTGTCTTCATAAAGTACAGTGATGCCAATGTGCCCGTGTAAAAGGTGCTTCGGGTTTAGCTCCAGGGTGGTATCCATTACTTCCAAAGCCCCGTCAATATCCCCTTCTTCTGTCCACGGTTCTCCATAAAAGGGCATTAGGGCATCCCCCATAAAGACCACCTCCAGCTCTGGAAAATGGGCTAGGAGGGCATCTTCTGTTTCGCCACCTGACACGGGAATCAGTTCAATTTCGGATCCGCCAATATGAATCCTTCTTCTTGCACTAATAATACTATCTGGGGCGTAATGGCCGACCCAATCAGCTTTAAAACCAAAACCCCGAAATTGATGATAACTATGATTCTTAAGGACTCGTTCAACAGTACCATGGAAGTTTTCCCTTCCATAAAAAGT
>JBCCUY010000302.1:0-4406 GCA_039196145.1 Bacteroidota bacterium | reverse complement strand
GTGGACCTTGTAGAACTTCAGATTAAGGTGGCAAGGGGAGAGACCCTGCCCATGCAACAGGAAGACCTTAAAATTCATGGACATGCCGTGGAGCTTCGGGTATATGCCGAAGATCCTTTAAACGATTTTTTGCCCAGTGTGGGCACTTTGGAAACCTATAGGCTCCCAGAAGGAGAAGGGGTAAGGGTAGATAATGGTTTTGACGAAGGAATGGACATTCCTATTTATTATGACCCCATGCTCTCCAAACTTATTACCTATGGTAAAACTAGAGAAGAAGCCATCGAATTGATGTTGGAGGCGATTCAGAACTATAAAGTAAAAGGTGTACAAACCACCTTGCCTTTCGGAACCTTTGTATTTGGGCATGAAGCATTTCGGTCCGGGAATTTCGACACTCATTTTGTTAAGAATTACTATGCCCCGGAAGCTATCCAAGAAAAAAGTAGAAAGGAAGCTGAAGTGGCAGCCTTGATGGCTTTGTATCAATATCTGAATGACCAAAAAATAGTACAACTACCTGCAAACTGATAGCGATGGATTCCAAGATAAAAAAGTTAAACGAAAAACTAGCCGAGGCCTATTTGGGCGGAGGTGAAAAAAGGATTGAAAAGCAACATCAAAAGAAAAAGCTTACAGCTCGGGAGCGCATCGATTATTTGCTCGATGATGGTTCCTTTGAGGAAATGGGCATTTTGGTGACACACAGGACCACGGACTTTGGAATGGATAAGGAAATCTACTACGGAGATGGGGTGGTAACTGGGTATGGCACGATCCATGGCCGCTTGGTATATGTCTATGCCCAGGATTTTACGGTTTTTGGCGGCGCTCTGTCCGAAACCCATGCCGAAAAAATCTGCAAAGTGATGGATTTGGCCATGAAAGTGGGGGCCCCTATTATCGGGTTGAACGACTCCGGTGGTGCCCGAATTCAGGAAGGGGTGAAGTCACTGGGTGGTTACGCCGATATCTTCTATCGCAATGTCCAAGCTTCTGGGGTGGTTCCGCAGATTTCTGCGGTCATGGGTCCCTGCGCGGGAGGAGCGGTTTACTCGCCGGCGATGACGGATTTCATCGTAATGGTAGAAGAAACCAGCTATATGTTCGTTACCGGACCCAATGTGGTGAAGACGGTTACCAATGAGGAGGTTACCTCAGAAGAATTGGGAGGTGCCAGCACCCATGCGGTAAAATCGGGGGTGGCCCATAAGAAATCATCAAATGATGCGGCCTGCCTAGATGATATTCGAAAGCTCTTGGATTATCTTCCCCAGAATAACAATGAATTACCTAAGAGATGGGAATTTGAACTCGGAGAGGAACTTCGGGAGGAACTATCCAATATAGTGCCGGACAATCCCAACAAGCCTTACGATATGCATGATGTGATCCATGGGATCATTGACACGGATTCTTTTTATGAAATCCATAAGGATTATGCCGAGAATATTATTGTTGGGTTTGCAAGACTAGGTGGAAGAAGCGTTGGAATAATTGCCAACCAACCCATGTTTTTAGCAGGTGTATTGGGGGTGAAAAGCTCTCGGAAAGCGGCACGATTTACACGCTTTTGCGATGCCTTTAATATCCCACTTCTGGTTTTGGTGGATGTACCAGGCTTTTTGCCCGGTACCGATCAGGAATGGTCCGGGATTATTATGCATGGAGCCAAGTTGTTGTACGCTTTAAGTGAGGCAACTGTCCCCAGGGTAACAGTAATCACAAGGAAAGCCTACGGAGGGGCCTATGATGTGATGAATTCCAAACATATTGGGGCCGACTTTAACTTCGCTTGGCCAAGTGCTGAAATTGCGGTGATGGGGGCCAAAGGCGCAAGTGAGATTATCTTCAGAAGAGAAATTGCGGCAGCCGACGACCCGGAAGCCAAATTGAAGGAAAAGGAGGAAGAGTATGCTGATAAATTTGCCAATCCCTACAGGGCTGCAAGAAGAGGATTCATAGATGAGGTAATCTTACCCAAAAATACGCGTCGTAAACTTTTGAAGGCCTTTGCCATGCTTGAGAAAAAAGAGGTTTCGACCCCTAAAAAGAAGCATGGGAATATACCCTTGTAAGTCAAAGACTTGCTAGGGAATTATCAAGAAAGATGCGTTTTGATGGATTGTCAGGTCGAGCGCAGTCGAGACCTCAATCCTTATCTGGGTTGTACTTATAATGCGAAGCATTTCTGCATTCTGCCATGATTTGCAGTAAATCAAAATCTCCGTTAGCCAATGCCAGTTTCTTTTGAGCACTCCATTTCTTGATTTTCTTTTCAAAATAAATGGCCTGCAGCACATCGTTGAATTCTTGTTGAAATACCAATTTAATGGGCCTGCGCTTATAGGTGAAACTGCGTTTGTTCAACCCACTTTGGTGCTCTATGACCCTTCGAGTTATGTCACAAGTGATGCCGGTATATGTAATACCATCAGTACAGAGCAGAATGTAAACGTAGTAAGAATTCATGGGTTTTAGGTCTCGACTGCGCTCGACCTGACATTGAAAATAAGCTTTACCTTGAACATAAACACGCATCATCATAACAAAACTGTTTTGCCAGTCTTCACCGATTCGTCTGCCGCTAGCACGATTTTGAGACTGTTAACGGCATCATCCAGATGGTCTGTGAGATCACGATTGTTTGCAATGGCATCCAAGAGGTACTCCTGTTCCAGAAGGCAAAGCTGATCATGATCCGGCTCGTCAGAGGTATTGATAAGTTCATCGGACTTGGCAAAATGATCTTTGTGGTCAAGGGCACTGTGGTGTAATTTTAAGCTGCCCGTTTTGGTATGACCCTCAATATCTTCGGATGCTCCCTTATCATCATCACTAATGGAAACACAACCCATAGGCCCCATAACATCTTTGATAAAAAATGCCGTTTCGCTCATCATAGGCCCCCAGCCCGCTTCATACCATCCTACCGAGCCATCCTCAAAGCGCACCTGCAACTGCCCATAGTTGTACATTTTGCTGTCCACTTCGTGCGATAGTCGTGCACCTATGGCAGAAACACTGATGGGGTTGGAACGTACCATGGAACACATAATATCCACATAATGGACTCCACAATCTACAATAGGCGACATGGACTGCATAAGCTGTTTGTGGGTATACCATTGCTCCCCGGCGCTCTGCTGGTTGAGGTTCATTCGCATAACTAGGGGCTTACCCAAAGTTTGGGCCAGCTCCACGAATTTGGTCCAAGTAGGATGCACGCGCAAAATATAGCCCACCACCAATTTTTTACCCTTTTTTTTAGATAGTTCAACCAGGCTTTGGGCTTCTGCCACAGTTAATGCGAGTGGTTTTTCCACAAAAACATGGGCATTGGATTCGAGAGCCAATTGCACATAGTTGAAATGGGTATCTGGATAGGTGTTGATGGACACCACATCAGGTTGGGTTTGTTTTAAGGCTAGCTCATACTCATGATAAGTAGGAATACCACCTAGCTCTTTGGAGAGACGTTCACGACTTTTCTCTCCACGGCTCACCAATCCTACCAATTCAAATCCATCTAACTTGTGATAGGCGCGTGCATGGGAGGTTCCCATATTTCCACAACCAACAACCAATGTTTTCAAAGCATCCATGGTATAAAATTAGAAATTAAATATGGGCTCTCAAGCGCTGAATGCACCGCTTAACGAATTCAGAAATATCGAGTCAAAACATAACATAAATACTTCTTAAAAAAAGCCTCCACAATTTTAGGGTTGCGTAATTTTGCCGAATGCAAAAACCCAACTTTGAATTTATAGCCCTGATGGCCGCTTTGATGTCCATCGTGGCGCTTGCCATTGATGCGCTGTTGCCAGCTATTTCCAATATTGGAGAGGCCATTCATAGCCACAACTCAACAGACAATCAGTTGTTGGTGACCATGATTTTCCTCGGGCTAGGAGTGGGGCAGCTGGTTTTTGGCCCCCTATCAGATTGTTACGGTAGAAAACCTGTGGTTTATCTTGGTTTTGCACTTTTCGGAATAGCAAGTGCTATTTGTGTTTTTGCCCCTTCCCTGGAGATTATGGTTATCGGTAGGATCCTTCAAGGGATTGGACTTTCAGCACCGAGGACGCTGGCCATTTCCATTATTAGGGATACCTATAAAGGGGATTATATGGCCAAGATCATGTCTTTTGTGGTGGCTTTCTTTATTTTGATTCCCGTGGTTGCTCCGGCCATTGGTAAACTTATATTGGATGCCTTCGGATGGGAGGCGATTTTTTATATACAGCTAATCTTTGCTCTTATTGTGGGCATCTGGTTTTGGAAGAGACAACCTGAAACCCTAAAACCAGAATACAAGATTCCCTTTACCAAGCATGTTTTTGTGGATGGAGTTAGAGAATTCTTTAAGTACCGGGATACCATCGTCTTTACATTTATTTCGG
>JBCCUY010000301.1:0-4408 GCA_039196145.1 Bacteroidota bacterium | reverse complement strand
TGTCTATGCTTTTATCATAAACAAAACGAACCGGGTCGCTAATTTTTCTATGTTCAACACTGGAAGAAATCTTTTCGATAAAACTCTTGGTCAAGTCATTATCTATATCGAGTTCTGCATCCCTCGTAATTTTTATCATGTGGGCCGTGATGGACTCAAACTCAAACATGGTGAAAACACTGTCCAAGCAAAACCTAATTAAGTCGTCCAAGATGATGATATAGTTCTTATCCCCTTCTTTTGGTAGCTCAATAAATCGATCTATACCCTTTGGAATTTCAATCAAGGCATATCTATTTCGGCCATACGTACCATTGGACTCATCGCCCTTCATAACCATTTTAACCGCCAAATAGGCGGCTGTATCCTTGAGCAAGGGGAATTCTGTAAGATCGTTCAAAATAATGGTCATCAGCTCTTGGTTGACCTTTTTGAGGAAATATTCGTGAATGAACTCCGCCTGACTCCCATTCACCTCATTTTCATCTATGATGAAGATATTTTCCTTCTTCAGTTCTTCTTCGATACTATTCAATATTTCTAGGCTTCGGGCCTGCTGGGCAATTACAATCTTGGTAATCTCCTCCAGCAAATCCTTTGCTTTCTCCCCCCCTAAAACACTTTTTCCCTTCTTTCCCGCGTCAACGATACGCTTAACCGTGGCATACCTTACCTTAAAAAATTCATCAAGGTTATTGCTGAAAATTCCCAAAAACCGCAATCTATCAATCAACGGAACATTCTCATCGGCACTTTCCTGAAGCACCCTAGCATTAAAATGTAGCCAACTGATCTCTCGATTTACGTATTCGTTTTTTACTTTAATCATTTAGTTTTAAGATGTTTTGGAAAAATAACGGTTTCAGAACTTCCCTTGGCAATCTCCCCCCATTGTTGCACATCAAATTTAATGTGCACCAACCCAGAGGTGGGAACATTGTCAATATACTCATCTCCCCAAGTATTTGCAAGTGTTGTGAAGGCATAGTTATGGCCAAACAACATAATAGTTTTCAAATTGTCATCCAGGCTTTTTACAAACCCCCTGACGCTGTTACCGGAAAAATCATATAGTTCCTCTGTGATCAAAAAATTATCCAAGCTAAATCCCACGTTCCGCGTAAAAATGATACCTGTATGGAGTGCTCTGTTCGCAGGGCTTGAAAAACAATGATCTATACGCAAGCCTTTTTGGGCAAACGACTTGGATACCAGATGGGCATCATTTATGCCCCTTTCCTTTAAGGGCCTGTCCTTGTCCGAAACATTATATTCCCAAGAGGATTTTCCGTGCCTAACCAAGATAATTTGTTTCATGTTCAGGTTTTTAGGGAGCCAAACGTTCTATTTTCCAATCAAAATTGGGCTGCAAGGTGTATCGTATTCTATCATGTAGTCGATTTGGGCGTCCTTGCCAAAACTCGATGGAAGATGGCCTTACCAAATAACCTCCCCAATGTTTTGGTCTGGAAATCATTTTACCATCCGATTCGTTTTCCAGCTCCTTGAGTTTTCTTTCCAACACCTCCCGAGAACCTATAACCTCGCTTTGGTCGGACACCACCGCGCCTAATTGACTACCAATGGGCCTGGATTCAAAATAACCATCAGATAGGTTTTCGGCTACTTTCTCCGCTTTGCCCTTTATAATCACCTGTCGTTCCAGATTGGGCCAAAAAAATGATAAACACACTGCTGGATTATTTGCAATCGCCTTCCCTTTTTCACTTAGGTAGTTGGTATAAAAAATGAAACCCTCGTGGGTATATTTTTTCATCAACACCACTCGGTTTTTAGGGAAACCATCCAAGCCAAGTGTTGAAATGGTCATTGCATTGGGCTCATCCGGGCCACCGGACGCCTCCACTTCATAGAACCATTTTTGAAATTGTTCCAAAGGGTTTACCTTAATGGCACCCTCTATAAGGGAACTCCTTCCGTATGATTTTCGATAATCGCTTAAATCTTCTTGCATAACCTAGTGTCGGATACACAAATTTCAACAAAAGAAGGGAGATTAAAAAGGAGGTGCTCCATTGTTTGTGCTTAAATCTCAAAAGATTTGCCATCGTCCGCCAACTCCACTTTCGGAAAGACCTCCATGGCTTCTTCTTTAAAAAGTTCAATGGATTTATACCGTGTAGAGTAATGCCCTAAAATCAGGCTTCCAGCTCCCGCTTTTTTGGCAATACTAGCGGCCTGTTTGGCGGTAGCATGCTTGGTTTTCTTGCACAGGTTGAATTCCGATTCCAAAAACGTTGATTCGTGGTAAAGTACATCCACTTTGGATATCAAGGGTAAAATGGTTTCGTTGTAGGCCGTATCACTACAAAACGCATAACTTTTTGGAGTGGGCGGATCATGTGTTAAGCTCGTATTCTCGATTTCCTTCCCATTTTCCGACAAGCCGTTTGCTCCATTCTTAATATTATTGAACTGACTCCGGTCAATTTTATGTCGGGCAACCGCATCGATATCCAACTTACGGGCGGCGGGTTTTTCCTTGAACAAAAAGCCATTGGTATATACTCGATGATCCAAAGGGATTGTATGCACGCTGACCGTATCATCCTCAAAAAGCAATTGCGAGCTTTTTGATTCCAGCTCATGGAAAATTAATGGGTAATTTGTCCAAGAGTCTCCTAATTTAAGAAACAGGGTCACTGCCTCCTTAATACCCTTGGGGCCATAAATATGTAATTCACTTTCCCTGCCCAACAACCTAAAAGTGGATATGAGTCCAGGAAGTCCAAAAAAGTGATCCCCGTGCAAATGGGAAATAAAAATATGCTTGATTCGTGAAAATTTGACCTTATACCTTCGAAGCTGTACTTGCGTACCTTCCCCGCAGTCGATTAAAAACAAATGATTACGAATTTCAAGAACCTGTGAAGTCGGATTGGTAAATGTTCTTGGAGTGGCCGAATAACAGCCCAGTATAGTTAGTTTCATCAAGTTTGGGTAAAGGGTGAAAGGTTTTGTCTGAAAGGTGTGAAATCCACGGCACTCAAGAACAAACAGACACTTCCAAACCCAGCTATTTTCAATTTAACACCCAATACTTTTAATTTAAAATCTAAATCCCAAGGTCCCGTTCTATTTCCTCCATTTCTATAAGATCCTTGGCTTCTTGAAGTGTGGGTACCAAGTTGATCTCCTCTGGCACCTCATCATAAGAAACTTTGTCCGTTACCAGCACAAATGATTTTCCAGATGCTCTATGGGTTCTTGAAATATCCAAAAATTCCAAAACATTCCCCGCGGTCAATTTACCAAACGAAAAGAGGTTCACTATTATGTTATCGTGCTTTACTTTCGGGTACCCTTTTTTTAAGTTCTCCAAGAAGGTAGTAAGGGAGGTCTTTTCTTGGAAAACAATTGTCGTTGTTCCTTCCCTATCGAAAATCATGATATTATTTTTTTGCTGCTAAAAGGTAAATCACTGCCATACGGATGGCTACTCCATTCTCAACTTGCTCTAAGATAATGGATTGATTGGAATCTGCAACATCGCTCGTAATCTCTACCCCCCTGTTAATAGGTCCTGGGTGCATTATCACAATTTGTTTATCCAAACTGTTCAGGAGTTTCTTGTTTACTCCAAATTGTTGGGCATACTCCCTAGTGGAGGGAAAATAGCTAATATCCATGCGTTCATTCTGAACTCGGAGCATATTGGCCACATCACACCACTCAAGGGCCTTTTTCAAGTTTGTTTCCACGGATACCCCAAGGGATTCAATATGTTTGGGAATCAAAGTTTTGGGGCCACAAACCTTTACGTTTGCCCCTTGCAGCTTTAGTGCAAAAATATTGGAGAGAGCTACTCGCGAATGCAAAATATCTCCCACTATCACCACATTTTTACCCCCAACATCACCTAATTTCTCACGAATCGAATACGAATCCAATAAAGCCTGTGTTGGGTGCTCATGGGCACCATCACCAGCATTGATAATTGACGCATTTACGTGTTTTGAAAGAAAGATACCAGCTCCAGGATTGGGATGGCGCATCACCACCATATCCACCTTCATGGAAAGGATATTATTTACGGTATCTATCAATGTCTCCCCTTTTTTCACCGAGGATTGGGAAGCCGAAAAGTTGATAACATCTGCAGAAAGCCTTTTTTCAGCCAGTTCAAACGATAATTTTGTGCGGGTGCTGTTCTCAAAAAAGATGTTGGCTATTGTGGTATCCCTAAGTGTGGGAACTTTTTTAATGGACCTATTGATAACTTCCTTGAAGTGGTCCGCAGTTTCAAAAATGAGCTCAATATCCTTTTTATTTAGATATTTAATGCCCAGTAAGTGATCTACACTTAATTCGCTCATTTCTATTATTTATTTACCAAATACACGATGTCCTTTCCATCATTCTCCTCCCACATTACCTTTACTTTTTC
>JBCCUY010000300.1:0-4444 GCA_039196145.1 Bacteroidota bacterium | reverse complement strand
GGGGCATGTGCATGGTTTATCTAATCCCCGCCCCATTATTCAATTTATTCTTAAACATACCCGAGAGCATCTTCCTTCATAAGTATGGCAAAATCTCGTTCAAGACGGAAAAGTCGCGCCTTGTTAATTACTATCCTGATTGTTGTTGGTCTAATTTTATTCCGATGGAGGATAAAATTATAAATATTTAGATATACATTTTTTAACCTAACTGAACCATTGACTCTAGCACCACCAACACTTTTCCGCTATAAGAAAATCATATATAATTCGCCGAAAAGTATAAAAAATATTAATACTAACAGGAAGCGCCCATGAAGACGACCTTTAACTTCATATGTGCCATTCTTTTGCTGACCGGTCTTTCTTGCAAGCAAGAAAAGACAATACAAAAAACGGAAAAAGTTAGCTCCCATGTAGACCCTTTTATTGGTACGGGGGGTCATGGACATACGTTTCCGGGTGCCACTGCTCCTTTTGGCATGGTGCAGGCAAGTCCTGATAATGGAACGGCCGGATGGGATTGGTGCTCTGGGTACCATATCACGGATTCCATTATATCGGGATTTGGTCAGTTGCATTTAAGCGGAACCGGGATAGGAGATTTGGCCGATCTTCTTCTAATGCCAACAAACAAGGAAATGGATCTCTCCTTTTTTGGCAAGACCAGGGATAGCCTACCCTATACTTCTGGTTTTTCCCATAACCAAGAACAAGCAACCGCAGGATATTACAGTGTTGATTTGGAGGATCCACAGGTTCGGGTGGAATTAACCGCCAACGACTATGTGTCGTTCCACAAATACACCTACAACCAAGGCAATCCCTCCTTTATATTGGATTTAGGCTATGCCGTTAACTGGGACAAGCCTTTAGAGACCTCCATTACCAAAGAGGGGTCCACCCATTTGGTTGGACACCGGTTTAGCACGGGTTGGGCCAAAAACCAAAAAGTCTTTTTTGTAATCGAGACTTCTGCCCCGATCAAAACGTTCAAATTGGTTGCTGATGGCCATGAGAAAGCCGATACAAATACCGTTCAAGGAAAAAATACTGGTGGCCAATTCTTTTTTGACCAATCGGAGTCAAATCAAATCGAGATTAAAATTGCGGTATCCTCGGTAAGCGTGGACAATGCCAGGGAGAACCTTCAAAAGCACGGTTCATCCAAATCTTTCGACCAGGCAAAAACGGAAACCCAAGACCAATGGGAAGGCATGCTTTCCAAAATAAGGGTTGAAACCCCCACCGATTCTTTAAAGACCATTTTTTATACCGCACTCTACCACACCCATGTGGCCCCGGTGCTTTTCAGTGATGTCAACGGAGAGTTCAGGTTGCAGAACGATAGCATTGCAAGGACTTCTGGATGGAATGCTTATTCTACCCTCTCACTTTGGGATACGTTTAGGGCCGAAAACCCATTATTGAACATTTTGCAACCGGAAAGGGTAAACGACATAGTCCAATCCATGTTGGTCTATTATGACGAGCAGGGAAGACTACCTGTCTGGACCCTTTATGGCAATGAAACAAATACCATGACAGGAAATCACGGAGTATCCGTAATTGCCGAAGCTTTTTTGAAGGGGGTTAAGGGTTACGATGTAGAAAAAGCCTATGAGGCGGTGCGTACCACCATGATGGATTCCATCCGAGGTTTACAGCCCTACCAAGAATTCAGCTATATACCATTCGATATTATGGACCAATCGGTAACCATAAGCTTGGAATTTGCTTACAACGATTGGTGCATCGCACAAATGGCCAAAGCATTGGGAAAAACAGAGGATTATGAATATTTCAGCAAGCGATCTCAGGCCTTTGAACACCTATTTGACGCAGAAACTGGTTTTATGCGCGGGAAATCAAAAGATGGCAAAACCTGGAACGAGCCCTTTGACCCCAAGCATTCCAGCCATATTGTAAACACGGATTATACGGAAGGCAATGCATGGCAGCACAGTTGGTTCGTGCTCCACGATGTTCCAAAATTTATTGAACTGCATGGCGGAACAGAGCCCTTTACCCAAAAATTGGAGCAATTGTTTACGGAAAGTTCTGAAATCCCGGGTGAAAATGTTTCGGCAGATATCTCAGGTTTAATTGGGCAATATGCTCATGGCAACGAACCTAGTCACCACATCGCCTACTTGTTCAATAAAGCCAAAAAGCCATGGAAAACCCAATATTGGGCTCGGGAAATCATGGATTCCCAATACAGCACCAAGCCAGACGGACTTAGTGGCAACGAGGATTGTGGACAGATGTCAGCGTGGTACGTTTTCAGCGCAATGGGTTTTTATCCCATGAACCCGGGATCGGGTCAATATGAGTTGGGAAGTCCCATATTTGAAAACACTGAGATAAAAGTCGGTACCGAAAAAAGCTTTAATATCAGTGCAAAAAATACTTCATCAATCAACAGGTACATTCAATCGGTCAAACTAAACGGAGAATTGTTGCAGCGTACCTATATCACCCATGAGGAGATTATGGGTGGCGGCACTTTGGAATTTGAAATGGGTCCAGATCCCAACAAGGATTGGGGCAACTAACAAGGCCAATATGAATTTATGGATGTAATAGACATTTCAATAATAGCAATCTATGTATTGCTTACGCTCTTTATTGGTATTTGGGTTTCCAAAAAAGCTTCCAAAGACCTCAACTCCTACTTCTTGGGCGGAAAAAACATCAAGTGGTACTTTCTGGGTTTAAGCAATGGTTCTGGTCAATATGATGTTTCCGGTACGGCTTGGATGGTTGGCATGCTGTTCTTATACGGAACCAAAAGCTTCATGCACATGTGGACATGGCCGGTATGGAACCAAATTTTTGTCATGATGTTCTTAGCCGTATGGATAAGGCGTTCCAATATTATGACGGGTTCTGAATGGATATTGACCCGGTTTGGAGATGATAGGGCCGGGCGAGCTTCGCATAGCATTATTGCCATATTCGCTGTGGCTTCGGCGCTTGCCTTCATTTCGTATTTTTTTGAAGGTGCCGGCAAGTTTTTGGCCGTTATCCTACCTTGGGACATTCCTTTTGTAATTGATGGGTTAACTGTCTTTACTTCGGAACAGTCCTATGCCCTGATCATTATTTTCCTAACAACGATTTATACCGTTAAGGGAGGCATGTTTTCCGTAGTTGCAACTGAGGTACTTCAATATATCATAATGGTCATTGGAGGCGTTCTAATTGCGGGGTATACATTTTTCTATATTACGGATGCAGAGATAAACGCAGTGATTTCGGAGGAGTGGAGAAATATATTCTTTACAAATGAACTAGCCCCACACTGGAGCAGTAAATACCAAGCTTTCAATGATCTGATCGACACGCAGGGCTATAAGATGTTTGGTGCCTTCATTGGGATGTCTTTATTCAAAGGATTCTTTGCAAGTATTGCCGGCCCGGTCCCGAGTTACGATTTTCAGCGTATTCTGTCCACAAGGAATATCAAGGAAGCAGCTTACATGAGTGGGTTTACAAGTATCGTACTTTATATTCCAAGATATCTATTGATAACTGGCATTGTAGTCATTGCCTTGGTAGTATTGGCCCCTGAAATGGCAACAACATCGGGATTATCCAATGACCACCTCGAAGTTATCTTACCAAAAATCATTAACAATCATATTCCTGTGGGAATAAAGGGATTGTTACTAGCTGGACTTCTGGCCGCTTTCATGTCAACCTTCTCAGCCTTTGTAAATTCCGCTCCGGCATACATCGTAAATGATATCTATAAAAAATATTTTAAGCCCAAAGCCACAAATAAGCACTACATTAAGGCAAGCTACATAGCCTCATTTTCGGTTGTTATGTTAGGGGTAATGATGGGGTTCTTCGCAGAATCCATAAATTCATTGACGCTCTGGATCAGCACCTCCCTTTACGGGGGCTATATTGCGGCCAACTTTTTAAAATGGATTTGGTGGCGCTTTAACGGGTGGGGGTATTTCTGGGGCATGTTGGCCGGTTTGGTAATTGCAACCTTGCAGTTTTTTCTCGACCAGAACAAAGGTCACTTGACCGAAGGATCATGGCTTTATGAGATGGCCAATATGCCAGCATTTTACCTGTTCCCTTTGATATTTGGATTTTCACTTTTGGGTTCGTTTTTGGGGACCTATCTTTCTCAACCCACCAATAATGACGTACTGAAATCATTCTATAAAAATGTAAGACCCTGGGGTTGGTGGAAGCCCATTTATAATCAGCTGAAAGCAGAAGACGGCAGTTTTGAAAAGAACAAGGATTTTGGAATGGATATGCTCAACTGTGCCATTGGCATTGTCTGGCAATCCAGCATGATTCTGCTGCCAATTTATTTGCTCATACGTGATTATCCAAAAACTTTGGTCACACTACTGGTATTTTTAATAACTTCTGTTATTCTGAAATTTACCTGGTTGGACAAAGTGCGTAAAAT
>JBCCUY010000299.1:0-4452 GCA_039196145.1 Bacteroidota bacterium | reverse complement strand
TAAAATAATTTTAATGCTGAACAAATTTATACGGATTTGCGTGCAACGCAAGTAAAACCAAGGGAAATCGGGTTTTTTGTTGATAACTTGAAACGTTTGTTGATAAAGTCGAAAAAAAATAGGATGATTTCTGAGGCTAGTGATAGTAAGGCTTCAGCGAAGATGGGCCTCATTATCAAGACTTAGGCCATTTAGCACTTCACCAATTTCCATTCTTCGCTTACCTGGAAGTTGTACCTCGAGCAGATGAAGATAACCTCCCGCAACAGCAACCTTTAATCCTTTCTTTTCAGGAAAAAGTTTTCCTACCATATAAGTATGTTTGGCCAATTCTATCCTCGATTTATAAATTTTGATGTTAGCCTCCTCCTTATTATTTATCAATTGGCACCAGGCCGCTGGGTAAGGACTTAAACCCCTTATATGGTTATGGATTTGTTCCATTGATGCTGTCCAATCTATCTTACAGGTTTCCCGGTTTATCTTATGCGCCGATTTAATCGCAGTAGCGTCCTTTTGTGGTATACTGGTAACTTGGTCAGATGCGATTTGCTGGCAAGTTTCAACTACCAATCCTGCTCCACGGAGCATCAACCTATCGTGCAAGGTGCCTGCATTGTCTTCCAAATAGATGGGTTCCGACTTTTGAAGAATAATATGACCTGTATCTATTTTGTCATCGATAAAAAAAGTGGTCACCCCTGTTTCGGTCTCCCCATTGATAATGGCCCAATTGATGGGGGCGGCTCCCCGGTATTGGGGCAGAAGGGAGGCATGAAGGTTAAAGGTGCCATGGATGGGCATACTCCAAACTACCTTCGGCAGCATCCTAAAGGCAACCACAACTTGCAGATTGGCCTTCAATTGTCTTAACTCCTCCAAGAATTCTTCATTTTTTAGATTGCTAGGCTGCATCACTTTTAAGCCATGTTCCACTGCATAGCTTTTTACCGCGGATTCCTGCAACTTACGACCTCTGCCTGCCGGTCTATCCGGGGCGGTTATAACCCCAACCACCTCGAATCCGGCCTCTAAAATTGCTTTCAGGCTTCCCACTGCAAAATCAGGGGTCCCCATAAAAACGATTCGGAGTTTATTTTTTAATCTTGTATGTATTTCCATTTGTCAATAAAATCAATTCGTCCTCAAGCATTTCCTGAAGCGCCGTCACCACCTGTTGTTGTGCCACTTGCAAGTTTTGTTCCAAAACCCTTGAGGTTAAGGGCTTCTTTTGTAATAGTTGCAGAATTTTTTGCTTTAATGATTCCAGCGATTGTAATTCTGTCGGTCTGCAAATATCGCATGTCCCACAAGTTTTAGAAGTCTTTTCACCAAAATAATCCAAGATGTATACACTGCGACAGTTTGTACTGTTCTGCACATACTTTAGCATGGCGGACATATTTTGATGTTTAACCTGGTGGAAATCCTTGATTTTATGGGCGAAGGTATTTATGGTATGATCATCCTCACGCGGAACAAGAAAGTTGATTTCCAAATCACTTGTTGCTCTTTTATATGTCGCGATACCATCAGCATCTACCTGTTGCAATATCTTTTTTAGGTCGACTTCCCCAATACCTGTTTTTTTTGATAGCAGGTGAAGGTTCAATTTGGTGTCATATTCCATAATACCTCCATAAGTTCTAAGTATGGTCTGAATAATTGGAGCCGTTTGTCGGTGCTTTTCCAAATACTCAAAGATTGCAGTTTTGGAGGTGGTGAACTTTAATGTGGTCCGCTCAGAAAAATTCTCTGATAATGAAACAACAGAGTTCTGGTCTAGGATTCGAAGACCTTGATAGGTCATATTTGGATTAAAACTGTAGCGTTGGCAAAATGCATTGAATTTTAAAGGCAAAGGTTCGACTATGGATTCACCGTAGGAAATTTGAAAGTAATTATTCAATTGTACATACAATTGTTTTACAAAATCCACATTGGGCAAACTACCCAGAAATTGTTGCCTGGCCTGCTCTTGGTCTTGCTTGTGTGTAATCATTATCGCTTGGGAGAGAAGACCATCCCTTCCAGCACGACCCGCTTCCTGAAAATAACTTTCTAAACTATCTGGAATTTGATAATGGACAACTAGCCTTACATCCGGTTTGTCCACACCCATGCCAAATGCATTTGTGGCCACTATGCTCCTTACTTTTCCTTCCAACCAGAGTTGTAATCTTTCCTGTTTTTCCTTTTTTGAAATCCCCCCATGAAAAAAAGTAGTCTTGATGTCATTTTTATTCAAGAACTCGGAAAGGCTAAGGGTCATTTTTCGTGACCTGACATATATAATGGAACTCCCATCTGTTTGGGATATATATTTATTAAGCTGGTACAATTTGTCTTCCGTATGCAGCACCTGGAACGAAATATTGGAACGGGAAAAGGAATCTTTGAAAATGGTCGCCCCTTCCATATTCAGGTTTTGCAAAATGTCCTTTACCACCTTTGGAGTGGCGGTGGCGGTTAAAGCCATTATAGGAGCGTTGGGCGCCAAATCTCTTAAAACGGTACACTCAAGATAAGCAGGTCTGAAGTCATTACCCCATTGCGAAATACAGTGCGCCTCATCAATAGCAACAAGATTTACATCCATTTGTTTAATGCGCTCCTGTACTATGGACTGCTGTAAGCGCTCTGGTGAGAGGTATAAAAACTTATAATTACCGTAGAGGCAGTTATCCAACAAATCATGGAGCTCCGTATGGGGGATGCCGCCGGTAAGGGCAATGGCTTTGATTCCTTTTGATTTAAGTTGGTTGACCTGGTCTTGGATAAGGGCCACCAAGGGCGAAACTACAATACAGATTCCCTCCATGGCCAAAGCGGGAACTTGATAACAAACCGATTTTCCTCCCCCGGTCGGCATGAGGGCCAAGGCATCCTTTCCGGTTCGGATGGTATCAATAATGTTCTTTTGGGATCCTCTAAAATCGTCATGACCCCAGAATTCCTTTAAAATCTGCTTTACATCTTTCTGCACTAATCTGGTTTAAGGGTTTCCAGAATAAAGGAAACACGTTCTGGAACCGGGTTCTTGGGCACAAGAATGGGGTCGTAGCCAAATTTTTTATAGGTATGCATCAGGGCTTCATGAATTTTTTCAGCCTCGGCATAAGTTTCAAGTCGTTCATTGTCCGAAACATAAATCTCTTTCCATGGTGGCACTATAAATATGCTGTCATAAGGGTGGTCTTCACAGGCCGCCACAAAATTTGCATCATAGTCTTGATTAAAAAAATCCATATAGGCCAAAACATCGGGAATCCCGCGGTCAAAAAAGCTAATGGGAACATCCAAATCCAAAGCATTGAGATAATGCTGGGTTCTTCCGGAGAGAAGATTTTTATTGAATTCCAATGCGTCGTCAACAAATACAAGGGGATTTGATACAAAACTATCGGGTTCCCCATCCAACTTTGCCTTTGAGGTCATATCCCTAATAATCTCATGAAAACAGCGGTGTCCCTGCTCCTCCAACCCTTTAATTATGGATGTTTTTCCCGTTCCGGGTGCACCGGTAATTACAGCTTTATGGTTCCTCAAATGCAATTATTTATCAACACAAAGTAATGAAATAGCCGGAAGGAAAAAAAATTGTATCCTAAGGCATATATTTGTAAAAAATAGGGTATGGAGAAGGAGAAACCTGAAGAGTTTTACGCGCGACTTAAGGAGCAATTATTGGAAAATACCACATGGCCCTCCAATTATTTGTACAAGTTTATTGTTCCAACGGATGATGATAAAATCACCCAAATCAATAATATATTTAACAACACGGGTGCTGTAATAGAATCCAAAAAATCCAAAAAGGGAACTTACACAAGTATTTCCATTACGGTGCACCTTAAAAACCCGGATGAGGTCATAGCCAAGTACAAAGAGGTGTCCAAAGTAGATGGGGTTATTTCGCTTTAAGGTAGGCATTGCTATAATTTTAGTATTTTGCAGGCGTTATCAGATAAGACTTCCCAAAATTTAATTTCATTAAACGCTTTAATTTGAACGAAGTAGAGAATTTAGAATATAATACGGAGCGTCCAAAACTCCATATTCCAGAGTATGGCCGTCATTTTCAGAAAATGGTGGATCATGCCGTTTCCATAGAAGATAGAGAGGAACGAAACAAGATTGCCAAGGCGATAATAAGCGTTATGGGCAATTTGCAGCCGCATTTACGTGATGTCCCCGATTTTCAACACAAGCTTTGGGACCAACTTTTTATCATGTCCGATTTTAAACTGGATGTGGAATCGCCTTTCCCAATTACTTCCAAGGAAGTGTTGCAACAGCGCCCAGAACCACTGGAGTATCCTCAGAACCATCCAAAATACCGCTTTTATGGCAACAACATTAAACGTATGATTGATGTAGCCATCAAATGGGAAAAGGGAGATATGCGTTCTGGATTGGAATATGCCATCGCCAACCATATGAAAAAATGTT
>JBCCUY010000298.1:0-4454 GCA_039196145.1 Bacteroidota bacterium | reverse complement strand
GGCATGTATTTGAGTTTCTTAAATTTAGATATATTGATGCAATAAAAAAATTAGTATTGCTATTATCATTCGATAGTCAATAGTGCTGTGTCGAACTCGCTTATGGCAAAGTAACCAAAGGCGAAATTATCCGGATTTGTGGTATTCACCAAATTGCCCCTAATGGTAGCCGTTGGTGTTGCAAAAGGCCCTCCTCCATCGTCCTCTCCGGACTGGGCAAGTGCTTGCTCCGCATAATTCGCAAACTGTTGGTCTATCCCAAAAACAGTTACAGCGACTAACCTTCCTGGTTGAATATCCTCATAAAAATAGGAAAAGGTGAGCTGTTGATCTTGGAAAAACTCGTCGTCGATAACCAAAAAGTTGTTGAACCCAAATGAGAAAAGATATCGATTTCTTTCACCTATTAAATCTGTGAAGGTGATTTTCACTTCGGTCTCTTCCTCCTCATCGAATAAAAATCCATCTCCTTGCTCCAAATTGTCTATTAGCGGGGCCCGCATCAAATGTTCTGTAGCCCTGTATGTTTCTCCTTGATAGGTGACTTCCAGTGTATATTCCCTCCCGAACTGCAGGTCCGGAAAACCGATGGTAAACATCCCTGGCTCACTTTCCGATAAAGAGTATTGGTCTCCGTTGAATTCATCGATAATACTTACGGTTGCATTTTCGGCGGCGGGCACGTTTTCCTCAAAAAAAGGTGCTGTCAATGATAATTTAACCTGACCAGCAGTCAGAATATCTCCGTTGTTGTCGTTGTAACCAATCAAGGCATCAATAACTAATCGAGTTTCTGAAGTAGGCAGATCTACGCTGATCACATCCTCGCAAGAGAAGCAGAAGAGTATAAGAAAAGCTAGATAAACGCTGTCTTTCAAACCATGGCGAGTTAGGGACAAAAATCTAAAATAGACAATTATCTAAAAACATGGCATGGTTTAACAGTTTCTTAAACAGGAAGCAACAGACTATGCCAATTGCGAAAGAATACGATTAAAAGTGGCACTCGGACGCATCGCTGAAGAGGCCATATTTGCATTGGGAATATAATATCCACCAATATTGACCGGAGCCCCTTGGGCATCGATTAATTCTTGTGCAATGGTGTCCTCGCTGGCTTTAAGTTGGCTAGAAATATTGGAGAACAGCGATTTCAATTCCGCATCCTCATCTTGTGCGGCCAAGGCCTCGGCCCAATAGAGTGCCAAGTAAAAGTGGCTTCCGCGGGTATCCAATTCATTGACCTTTCTTGAAGGGGATTTGTCGTTATCCAAGAACTTTTCCGTAGCGCTATCAAGAGTTTCAGCCAATACGGAAGCTTTTTTATTTTGATTTTTCTCACCGAAGAATTCCAAGGAAACCCCAAGGGCCAAGAATTCACCTAGGGAGTCCCATCGCAAGTGCCCTTCCTCCAAGAATTGCTCCACATGTTTTGGCGCAGAACCTCCAGCGCCGGTTTCGAACAGTCCACCACCGTTCATCAAAGGAACAATGGAAAGCATTTTGGCACTGGTGCCAACTTCCAAGATTGGGAAGAGGTCCGTAAGGTAATCCCGGAGTACATTTCCGGAAACTGAAATGGTATCTTTTCCATGCTTTACGCGCTGCAACGTAAATTTGGTAGCTTCAACTGGGGAGAGGATACGGATATCCAAACCTTCTATATCATGTATTTTTAGGTATTCCTCAACTTTGGTTATGAGCAGGGCGTCATGGGCACGATCTTTGTTCAACCAGAATACAGCAGGGGTGTTGGTTGCCCTGGCGCGTGAAACGGCTAGTTTTACCCAATCTTGAACTGGAGCATCTTTAACCTGGCACATTCTCCAGATATCACCCTGCTCCACAGTATGTTCTACCAAAACTTCATCGTCCGCTATGCTGATAACCCTTACAACTCCGTTTGTTGGAATTTCAAAGGTTTTGTCATGTGAACCATATTCCTCTGCCTTTTGGGCCATAAGACC
The DNA here is from genome assembly GCA_039196145.1 of Bacteroidota bacterium. Lineage (GTDB taxonomy): Bacteria > Bacteroidota > Bacteroidia > Flavobacteriales > Flavobacteriaceae > Flagellimonas. The sequence continues at coordinate 2,487 of JBCCUY010000298.1, read as the reverse complement.
CACATTGGGAACAGTTCCCATTGTTGTGGGGTCAAAAGCGCCATTTTCCTTACAAAAATCTATGGTTGCTTGATAGATTCCTGAATAGCTGCTATCTGGAATAACTGCCTTGGTATCTTGCAGTTCCCCATTCTTGTTCCACATTTTACCAGAAGTCCTTATCATGGCCGGCATGGAGGCATCAATGATCACATCACTTGGAACGTGCAGGTTGGTAATGCCCTTATCCGAATTGACCATGGCCAAATCGGGACCATCGGCTATAGCTTTTGCTATGGCATTTTCAATTTCCTCCTTCTTGGCCGCCGGCAGCTCTCCAAGTTTGTCATATAATGTCTCCAATCCATTATTTGGATTGATGCCCAGGGTTTCAAACGTATCGGCATAAGTTTCAAACAAGTCCGCAAAGTATGCTTTTAGGGCATGACCAAAAATAATGGGGTCCGATACCTTCATCATGGTGGCCTTAAAGTGCAAGGATAATAGCAAATTGTTTTCTTTGGCGTCTGCGATTTCCCGCGAAAGGAAGTCAACTAAAGCCTTTTTGCTCATCACTGTAGCATCTATAATTTCATCCTTTTGAAGCGTGACTTTCTCCTTAAGGAGTGCAGTGGAGCCTTGATTGTCAACAAGTTCTATTCTGACATCTCCGGCATTTTTGATTGTAAGCGATTTTTCATTGCTTCTAAAATCCCCATGCTCCATAGTAGCTACATGGGTTTTGGAAGAAGATGACCAAGCTCCCATGGTATGGGGGTTTTTCTTGGCATAGTTTTTAATGGCCTTGGGAGCGCGTCGGTCTGAATTTCCTTCCCGAAGAACGGGATTCACGGCACTTCCCTTGATCTTGTCATATTTGGCCTTGATGGCCTTTTCATCTTCAGTTTTTGGCTCATCTGGATAATCTGGTAACCCATATCCTTTTTGCTGAAGTTCCTCAATGGCCTCTTTCAATTGCGGAATGGAAGCACTGATGTTAGGTAGTTTTATAATATTGGCCTCTGGAGTCTTGGCCAAATCCCCTAAGAGGGCCAAATCGTCGGTGATTTTCTGGTCTTCATTCAAATATTCGGGAAAGACCGCAGCTATTCTGCCCGCCAAAGAAATATCCTTGGTTTCAATATCAATGTTTGCGGGTTTTGTAAAGGCTTTAACGATAGGTAAAAAAGATTGTGTTGCCAAAGCTGGTGCTTCATCGGTCTTGGTGTAGAAAATCTTAGCCATCTAGGTGTTTTTATTTGAGCGGAGCAAATATACAATTTATGGCTGTTGCTATCCCAAGCGATTCTGCTAAAAGTGTGATAATATGTGATGGAAAAAACAAAAGCCATATCTATGTCGAAACATTGATATGGCTTTCTGAAAAGAGCTAAAAGATTTTATTCCGTGTTGCCACAGAATTGCAACCATTGATTGCATCCGTTGCTCCTTTGACGTTTACTCAACACTATGCTTTTAATTATACAACTAAACAACATCTTGCAAAGTATCCTAATAGCTTCCTAAATTCTATCAAAACGAAAAATTGCTCTTTCGCCCGCACATAGAATCTATTATTTCTCTCCGGGTTCCGCCGAAACTTTACCCAATTCGAAATTCCTTTTGTGATTAGTAGTGTTACCAATTTAAAGGGAAACATCAGTATTTAAAGAACGTCAACTTTAAATTCGAAACTCGAAATTGAATTGCTTCTCCTTCTTATTTCTTCCACTAAATTAGGATAAACATCCAGATATGCAAATTTTGTAAGCGATTAAAAATCAACATAATGTGAACCATGGTTATTAACAATTGTTCATAAAAAAAGCACCCTGGCGAAAGGATGCTTTAGGTGTTGCTCACATGAAGTTGGATTATCCCCTAACTTCCTTGATACGAGCTTTTTTACCGGTAAGTTCTCTGAAATAGAAGATTCTAGATCTACGTACCTTACCTTTTTTGTTCACCTCGATTCTCTGAAGAGCTGGCATATTGATTGGGAAAATTCTTTCCACCCCAACTGTTCCGGACATCTTTCTGATGGTGAAGGTCTCAGTGGCACCTGTTCCCCTTCGTTGGATTACAACTCCTTTGAAGAACTGGGTACGCGTTTTTTCACCTTCCTTAATTTCATAGTACACGGTGATAGTATCACCGGATGAAAATTTTGGAAATTCTTTTTTAGGAACAAATTCGTCTTCAACAAATTTTATTAAAGATTCCATGGTCTATTTTTTTACGTTTTACAAAACCAACTTTCACGGATTTCGTCAGAGGTTGAATTTGCGATTGCAAAAGTAGTGCAATATTTAGAATTGGCAAGGTATTTTTTGATTTTTGAAGCTATTAAGCTGAACCATTGCCCTTTTTGACAAAACTAATTGCGTAGAACAATAACCCAATTCCAAACAAAATATAGGGGAGAGGCCCTAAAAGGGCAAAAACCTTGGTCCATGTCATTAAGGATTCTACGCCTCCATTGGCTGCCAATATGTTCCCTGAAAGATT
>JBCCUY010000297.1:0-4458 GCA_039196145.1 Bacteroidota bacterium | reverse complement strand
GTTAAGGTCTGCAAATTTATTCAAAACTTACAGTCTGGAATTCTGAAATCAAACTGCCATCTTCTGTTATGCCTTCAATGTGGATTTTGCCTCCTTTTTGCTCCAATTTAGGAATGGTAATCAGGGCCTCGCCATTTTCTTTGGTTGTTATTTGTTCTTCCCAATGTATTGCGCCATAAAATTTGAACTGTTGACTAGAATAGGAATAGTTTTGGGGTTGATAAAATTTTTTAGGTCGCTGGAATCCTTCTTTGGCCACAAATGAAGCAAAACGTTCTTCGGGTTTTTGCCCAACCAGAGCACCATACTTTCTGTAAATATAAATAGCAGGTCTGTTACCAAATTCTACGGGTTGATGTGTGTAGTAAATCTCATCAATTCCACCGGTATTGGAATTTAAAAGGTCCGGGGGCAGATTGTCAATACCTCGTGAAGGGTTGTACATGGTTATGCCGTCCACTATTATTGCCGGAGGGAGTATAGTTGGGTCTGCGGATCGGGGTAGGATAACAGCGCCACCTGCAGGCGTGGTCATGGTCCTATATCCAAATTTTTGGAGTATTTGTTGCAGGGTGGGCCGTATTCTAACCTCTTCCTTCGTGATTTTTAGACCGTCAAAGATGACATCGTTAATTTGTGATGGTTTATGAACCAGTTTGTTTTCAATTTTTTCTTCACTTACCACAACCTCTTTTAGGATTATGGTCTTGTCGTTTGTGCTAAGATTTTTAGTTGGTGGCTGAGGTATTGGGTCAATTTCGCTTTTCGAGGCAAAGAGACCATGGCTTGATAAAAAATCCTTAGAAATCGAAACCTTATTTGGACTTTCAAGGGGTTCGATATGGAAGGTGACTTTTGGTTCCTGGGTTTTATTGCGTTTGTTCAATAGCGCGGCATACACCTTCTCATTTTTATGCACGAATGCATTTTCAATACTAAAACTTCCGAAAGGATCTATTTCAACCTGACGTATCCAAGGATGGCTTTGTTGATAGAAAGTCATGAATTTGTTTTTTTCCGGTTTTGAGTTCCATACCTTCCCCGAAACCCTAAAACCACTTTGGCTGTAGTATTTCTGTTCGGGAGGACTGTCGAAAATATTATCCCAATCGTATTGACTCCAGCCCTCTGCAAGAAGGGTCAAGTCCAAAGCGTATTTTTTGTTTCTGTCCATATCCCTCATCAACTGCCCAATATTCATTATTCCATGGTCCAAATAGGGTTGGATGTAAAAAGTGGACAAAATGGACTGATCGATATTCTTTGATTTCGTTTCCTCCGGAAGAACAGAGACACTAAGTATGCCTTTTGATTTGGATTTGGAGAATAAATTTATTTTGAGGGCTATGGAATCCTTCTCTTTATGGTTGGCAACCTTGGTTATGGAAGCCCTGGTTGTTTTAAGGTCATTCTCATTAAAAACCAATCGCTCCAGGATGGGGTTGAGATTGTTGTCAAATACGGTCACAATATTTATGCCCGAAAGCAATTGATTTTTGGGAATCCGAATGGTGTGTACTATATCCTCAATTTGGAACGTCTTAAAGGTTATGAGGCCATCTCTATGAATGGCCACAAAGTGATCGGACCCCCTAATGTCCTCAAGGGTCTCTTCGTTGGTTTTTACTTGAACAATCAGCCTATCATCAAAGAGATTGTTTACCGATAGGGTAAGGCCGTTATTCTTAGCGCTTTCCAAAGGAAAGATTTCGTTTTTGCCTTGTGCATCCTTTGCTTTTAAATAGTAGTTATGACCTTTAAGTGGAGTAAATTCAAACCTTCCTATACCCTGTTCGTTGATGTTTATGGTATTAATGAGTTCCTTTCCGTCACCCGAGAACAGTCCTAGTTGGGTCAACGGATTGTTATTGGTTTCCTGTCTAAATTTAATGCCCACCGTGTTTAAAGTGTTGGCCACTAAATGACCACCTTCCGGCATTATAAAAATTCGATTAGGGGAGGAAATGTTAGTGCTGGTTTCTGTGCTTTCAGAAGTTTTTGAGGGTTCTATAATTTGAAGTACCGCCGTGAAAGACCCATCCTCCTTGAAATTATCCATCCACTTGCTTTGGGCCTTCAGGTAGACACTACCACTGGAAATAGTCTTGGGTAAATCAACATGTCCAGACCCCACCCCTTTTTCAATAGGTATGACAAAACTTTCAATTTTTTTTCCGTTATCATCAAATAGGGTACATGTCAAACTAGATGCATCACCAAAAAGGACATTTTCTTTTCTGTTTACCAAGTAGGACGAGAACCAAATGGTTTCACCGGGAAGATATGAGGTCTTGTTGGTATGCAAAAAAAGGGATTCTCTGGCCAGTTCAAAATAATGTGAGTAGGAATCAACAACCTGTTCAACATTCTTTTGGGCTAAAGAGACCTGCATAGCAAAAAGGCATAGAAGTAAAGATTTAAACCTCATACGTTTTCTTAACAAGATACGAGTGGGAGCGGATTTTCCCTGTTTAGATTTTGTTAAAACCAAGCTGTAAAACCTGAAAAAACCAATCTTTTCCGCATTGTAAGACACTAAAGTTTAGTTAATGAAGGTTGTTATTTATGACTTCATCTGAATTATTTGGTAATTTTGTCATTGTGAAAGGAATATTCCATAAAATAGCATCGGTCCTACTTGCCACATTGGTATTGCTCTCGACCGTTTCTTGGACGGTGGACAAACACCTGTGCATGGGACGTGTTATGGACGTGTCCCTTTTCACCGAAGCAGAGGATTGTGGCATGGAATTGGCCATGGAGGCTATTGATAAAAAGGCATCCGACAATCACTGCTGTGATGATGAATCCTTTACCATTATCGGACAGGATGATTTAAAGCATTCATCGGTAGATTTGGATTTGGAGCATCAGATGTTTCTGGTTGCTTTTGCCCAATCCTATCTTCATTTGTTCGTTCCGCTTCAAGACCGTCCGGTTACAAATGCGGAATACCCACCACCAATCATTACCAGAGATATCTATATCCTGGATCAGGTCTTTTTAATTTGATGTAGTGCGCTCGCACAATTACCCGTCTTATTCTTTATAAGTCGGGCAGAATGGATTGTTTCAAACCCATAATCGTTAATACATCAAATGAAATATATTTTAATACTTCTAGTTTGGCTTCCCTTACTCGTAACCGCCCAGGACAAAATCGAGGGTATGGTCATGGAGGCCAATAAGGAAAACAAACATATCGGGTTATCCGGTGCCAATGTGTACTGGATGAACTCGCAAATAGGTACCATAACCCAAGAAAACGGAACCTTTAGCATTCCTTATGCGAAGGAGCACAATAAGCTCATTATTAGTTATGTAGGTTTCAAATCGGATACGTTGACCATAAATGAACCTAAAATGGTCCATCATTGGTTGCAGCCTACCAACCAACTGGATGAAGTGGTTGTAGAAAAAGAGCGCGATGCCGTTCAGAAAGCGTATTTCGCCCCACAAAATGTTGTCACAGTAAACAGTGCGGAGCTGCTTAAGGCCGCGTGCTGTAACCTCTCAGAAAGTTTTGAGACCAATCCGGCCATCGATGTCAATTTTAATGACGCCCTAACCGGAACCAAACAAATCCAGATGTTGGGACTTACAAGCCCATACCTTTTGATCACCCAAGAGAACATCCCCATGGTTCGTGGTGCTTCGCAGGTTTTTGGACTTACTTTCACACCTGGCACCTGGGTAGAAAGTATTCAGATTACCAAAGGGGCAGGTAGTGTGGTCAACGGCTATGAGAGCATTTCGGGACAAATCAATACCGAACTTCAAAAGCCACTGACCGATACGCCCATTTTTATAAATGGTTATGCCAATGTCAACGGTCGGTTGGAGTTAAATACCCACCTGAATACCAAACTATCTGACCGCTGGAGCACGGGGCTGTACCTTCATGGAAACAGAAGGGATGTAGAAGTGGATAACAATGACGATGGTTTTTTGGACAATCCGCTTTCCAACCAAATCAACATCATGAATCGATGGCAATATCAGGACGCTGAAAAAGGTTGGGTGAGTTTTTTCAATTTCCGGTTTTTGAATGATGAAAAACAGATTGGCCAAGAAGGTTTTGATCCAAATACCGATCGTTTTACCACAAACGCCTGGGGGAGCGAAATAGATACTAAACGTGTTGACGGGTCCTTCAAACTGGGTTATGTGTTTCCAAACCTTCCTTTCCAGAGCGTGGGCTTTCAGGCTTCCTACAGCAACCATAAGCAGGATTCCTACTATGGTTTCAATGTGTATGATATTGATCACCAGAGTATTTATTCCAATCTCCTGTTCAATTCAATCATAGGAAATACCAAAAACAAGTTTACTGCTGGATTGACATTCGCGTATGATGGTTACAACGAACTGGTAAACAATCAGAATTTTGAACGTGTGGACCGTTCGGCAGGCGGCTTTTTTGAATTCAACCATACCAATTTGGAAAAGGTGAGTTTT
>JBCCUY010000296.1:0-4469 GCA_039196145.1 Bacteroidota bacterium | reverse complement strand
TTTTGTTCTTATTTATTCTGAGCAATTGGCGGGAACATCATCTGCAATGGTCTTGGTATCGATTAACCGGTCAATGGTATTGGTGCCCCTAACCGTAACCTTTATGAAATCGCCTCCCACTTCGGTCACCACACCGGTAAACTGGTTGAACACAAACTGGGTGATTATTTCTTCCCCGCTAAGCGCTTGTCCATCTTGGTGGTTGCCCTTTATTTGAAACTGCTGCACAAATGGAATCTTGATGTTCTCATAGATTTGGTATATATCCGCCACCAAGGTTGCTTTTTTGGAAGGAACAATAACACTACGTTTGGTGGATAGGATTATAGACTCTGAGGTTTCAAAGGCACCCGAGGTAGTGCTGGTGCGTGTTTTGGTTTCACTTGCCGTATAGGTTTCGGAAACCGAACTTTTAATGGAAGAGCCCACACCATAAAACTCGGCGGAAATCTCGGATTCCATAGATACGTTGAGGGAGTATTCCTCGCTTGCACTTACAGACATAGACTCTTCCCATCCAAAAATTGAGGTAGAGGTTCTGGATTCCTCCACTCCCACTTCCTGCGAGAGTTCCCCACTACTGCAGTTGACCAAGGTGCTGTTGTACGCAAAGGCCGTTCCTGCCGGTGGAAGTATGGGTTGTAGATGCTTGTAATCAATGGTTTGGATATCCCAGTCAATATCAAACGCCATAATTCTAAAATGGAGCGGTGCATTATCCGGTGTGTTGGCATTGGCATTGGGAGGCCCTCCTTCCTCTTGGGCTAAGGGATTCCCTGTTTTAATCGAAACAAAGGCATATTGGCCAAGCCCAACCTTCTCAATTCGAAATTTGTAATTGTTCCTGGAAGCGGCATCCGGTGTGTTGCCACCATTGATCCGTCTGTTTTCCACGCTCTGAATACGCAAATCGTTGGTACTATTTAGGTACCAATAATAAATGGCATCCCCATCGTGCACCGAAATGTTGTAAACCCCGGGTTCGCTTTCAACTTCGTCAAAATAGAAAGTAGTGTAATATTGGGCTGCACCCGGGCCGTTGGGAGGGTCTGTTGAATAATCCAATTGACTCAAGGTATAGATTACCATAGGCCTGTCTACAAGATTGTCTTGGTAATGCCATGAAGTAGGCGCACCATAAATATCATTGTTGGCATCCTTCACAATTTGCACGTAATAGGAAATGTCCTCCCGCAATTCAATTTGTGCAAATTGATCTTCAAGATTTTCATTGTCAATTTCCTGCTCGTCCGGGCTTGATTTAAATATTGCTTGCGAAATGGACTTAGCTGCAAGCTCATCGCCATTTTCGTCCTTAATGACTACGGAGATATCCACTCCTTTAAGTTCATCCTTGGCTTCTTCGGATAAGGTTTCGTTTTCGAAAGACAGATAGGCAATATTGGTAAAGGGGTCAATGGTCACGGAATTATCTTTCTGGATATCTGGGGATGTTGCCGCAATGGTAATTTCTGCTGTGGTAGGATTGTAGCCTTTCTTTGCAATTTTCCGGGCACTTATACTAATGCCAATTTCGCCTTCATTAGTTTCAACCTCATCTTCCGTTACCCCATCGCGAGTTTCTATGCTTCCATCGTTACCTCCATCAGGATTACCTGTATTGGGGTCATCTTTGCTGCAGGCAAGGGTAATCAAGACCATGACCATTGTCAAAAGTCCACCAATTAATTTGTTGTTTGTTTTCATCACTTTTTGTTTTGTGGGTTAAACTTGAATGCAATTTTGTGTGACCTGCCCGGTAACCGGTCTGCAGCCCTTAGCCGAGCAAGACCACAAAACTGGTTTGTCAACTTAATGACACAACAAACCTAAAGTGCTGGTTTTGAGCAATGAAAAAATGGGGGTGGACAATAGGTGGACACCATAAAAGTAAATCGTGGACAACAGGTGGACGGCTTTGTAAAAGCCTATATCTAAAGGCTTAACACAAGATCTTGTAAAGAATCTTCTGTGGAGATATCCAGTTTTTTACGAAGACGATAACGCGCTTTTTTTATTCCTTCAGGGGAAATATTGAGGATGTTGGCAATCTCTTTTGATGACAAATTCATCTTTAAAAGGGCCAAAAGGCGAAGCTCATTGGAAGTGACCTCAGGATATTTTGTCTTTATATTTCGGTTAAAGTCCTTATGGACTTCCTCAAAATATCTGGAGAAGTTTTCCCAATTGTTGTCGTCCTGCAAATCAAAATTGATGGTGCGAATCAATGACTGGTATCCTTTTTTGGATGCTTCACTTTCTTTGAGTTCTTGGGCCCTTTGTTTTAGGCCTTCCAAAACCTCGTTCTTTTTGGCCAAATGAAGCGCATGGGTGGTGAGTTCCTTCTTCTTAAAGGCCAACTCGGCATCTACTTTGTCTTTTTCCAGTTTGTTGCGCTTCATTTTTTGACGAATTCCATAAAATCCGATCAAGGCCAATACCAACAATCCGATCAGAAGTATTTTTTGAAGCGAACTGATTTCCGCTTTTTGTTCCAAAAGGGTTATCTCTTTTTCTTGTAAGGCGATTTGTTGTTCTTTTTTTTCGGTCTCGTACTTTGTTTTGAGTTCCTCGATTTGCTTGAATTTACTTGAATTAAATATGGAATCTTTCAACTCTTCAAATTTTTTTCTGTTCTTAAGAGCCTTTTCATGGAAACCCATTTTTTCTTGAATCTTTGATCTATTGTAAAAGGCGTCCTTTAAATAAACCAAAGACCCAACAGAATCAGCTAAATGAATGGACTTGGCATTATATTCCAGCGCTTTTACATACTCTTTTTTGCCTCGATATGCATTTGTAATATCATTATAACCGATTATTTCATTATTGACAGACCCTCTTTTTTTAGCAGTGTTGATTGAGTTGAAAAAATATTCCAAAGCCCTATCATATTCTTTTTGTTCCATGAAAACTGCACCAATGTTACCTAAATTGGCGGCGACATAATCATCCCTTTTCATGGCGTAGCTAACCTCTAAGCTATTATGATAGTTTTCCAACGACTTATCATACTCTTTCAAATGAAAGAAAAGTGAACCTAACTCCATATAAACATTTGCCTGCCATCGTTTATCATCTTGTTCTTTAAAGATTTCAAGGCTTTCGGAAAGAGGTTGTAGGACATCGCCATAATTACCTCGAAGAAGTTCAATTCTACCGTACTTGGCCTTTAAAATCCCTGATTTCATGGGTTTTGGAATAATTAAAGTATCCAAAGCTCTCAGCGAAAACAATAAGTTTTCGACTGCTTTCTTGTAGTTGCCTTGATCAACATAAGTGGTTGACTTCTGGGAAAAAGCATCAGAAATCAACTCCCCATCTTCCAAGTTTTTTGCTATTTGTATGGTTTCATCGCAGAGACTTAAGGCTTTTTCGAAGCTTCCTTCAAGGTTTTCCAACCTAGCCCAATTTAAAAGAATTTGATATTGATTTTTTAAATCATTTAATTCTTCATAAATAGCATTTCCTAGCTTGGAATAATAGGTGGTAGAGTCAAGATTTCTGTGGGTGCCATAGTATTTTGCCATATTTAGGTAAGCATCGGCTTTTCCTTTAGTGTAATTTATTTTTTTGGACAAGGCCAATTGTTCTTTTGCAAAACCAATTGCTTTTTCAGAAGTTTCCAGGCTGGATTTAGCCTTAAAAAGCTCATCTAGAGTCTTTATCTTTTCAATACCATCGGTTTGGGAATAGTATACATCTAAGATGCTATCCAATTTTTTGTTTTCTTGCGCAGAAACAAGCAGAATACAAGCTAAAAAGGCTAGTACAAATGACTTTGAGGTTTTCATGGAGGTCGGATTACCTACTAAAAATAGGGATTTTAACCAACCTTTTGAAAAAGAATAGGTTAACGGAACAGTTCCTTAAAATGCGCCTTTACCTCAAACAATGTGGCCTCGGCCATGGTATCAAAACGTAGGTCGGCATGTCCCAAGCGATCTTCCGGGCCAATTCCTACGCTGTAAAACCCTCCCGCCTTGGCAGCATCAATTCCACTTTCTGCATCCTCGAACACAATGCACTCGTCGGGTTGGAGACTCATTTTTTCTGAACCATATAGGAAAATATCTGGTGCTGGTTTGCTTTTGGAAACGCTATTGCCGTCACCAATAACATCAAAATAACCATTGGCATTTAACTGTTGAAGTACCTTAATGGCATTTTTACTGGCACTTCCAAGGGCTACGCTAAATCCTTCCGCACGCAAATGGGTCAAGAGTTCTTTGGCACCAGGGAGATAATCTTCTGGGGTCATATGGTCCAAACTGGTCACATAGATGTCATTTTTCTTGGTGGCGAACTCCTCTAGTTTGCTTTCGTCAAGGGAGGTGTTGTTATGATCTAGAATAACCTTGATGGAATCCATCCGGGAGATTCCACGGAGCTTGTCGTTCACTTCGCGGTCAAAGGCCCATCCCATTTCATCCGCTAGGCTCTTCCAAGCTTCATAATGCAGTTCGGCT
>JBCCUY010000295.1:0-4474 GCA_039196145.1 Bacteroidota bacterium | reverse complement strand
GCCCCCGGTATTTTGGGGTCATCTTATCCTTGTTACCATACCATAAGGTAATATCCGTGTCTATATCCTCCAATTGAAAGCCCCAGTCCCGTACATAGAGCTTCCACTCTTGAACAACGGCCTCAATACCTTGTCTATAGGCTTCTTGACTTCCTCTTATAAATTCTATGCCGTACTCAGGCTTAGCCTTTAATAACTTACGGTCTGGTTTGGGCAAAAAGCGTTGTAGCTGTCTAAGTCTTCGATGTGGTTTCTGGGATAAGGTTCTATGATCATTGGCGATAAACCCCCTAAGGTTTTTATCCTTTTCGTTTTTGGCAAACCAATGTACAAGCTTTACGGGGAACCACATTCCCTTAAGTTTCCCTTTATAATCATGTGGCGCCGTTCCCGAGACAATGGCCACCTTGTTCAAGCGATGATATAGTTCGTGGGCACAGGCCAATACATGCGGACTCCCACCCGACAGCCCAAAAACGGAGAAAGAATCAATATTTAGATGATTCGCCAGCTGTTCGACATCCTTGGGATAGTCCAAAAATATCCTGCCTTTTTGAAAACTTGATAGTCCCACGCCAGGACGTTCTGGAGCTATAATATGAATACCAAGACGGCGTGCAGTGCTGTCCATAAACGCGCTGGACAGGCGACTCTCTTGCCCCCCATGGAAATAAAAAACGGGAACCCCTCTGAAATCGCCATATTCCGCATAGCTTAATACCCTCCCATCAGTAAGCATCATTTGTTTGGAATGCAACGAGTCTAAATCCATTTTGAATAAATTTTTGGCAACTGGCTTAAAGGATATGCCGTTGCCATAGAGCACCGCCCCTATCGCTAAGGCCACCAGGCCCAGTAGCACCCGGTATTTGATATGTAATTTCATGTTCGATGTTTTGATTGATGAAAATTATCATTGTGACAATTTGACACAAAGTAAATATATTTTCTTAACTTTACAAATAGAAACATCATCTTATTCTAAATTTTCGTGACATCCATGGAAAAAAAACCCAATGAGATTCTAGAAATTATCAAGGCCGGAGAGCATCTTTTTCTTCCCCATATTTCTGTGGACACTGTTATTTTCGGATATGAAACCAATGAGCTGCAGGTGTTGTTGTTAGAGGTGTCCGATAACCTCTGGATGCTACCCGGAGGTTATGTGCTAAAAGAGGAGGATTTGGATACAGCCGCACAGAGAAATGTGGTGGAACGTATTGGTATGGAAAATCTGTTTTCAAAACAGTTCCATACATTTGGGCAAAACGATCGTTCCTTCAAAAATGAAATGGAACAGTTGTTTTCGCATCTGGGTTTGCCTAAAATAGCTGGTTTATGGATTCAGGAGCGCTTTATTTCAGTAGCCTATTATGCGTTGGTAAACAAGAAATTAACGCATCCCCAACCCAACTTTTTTGCTAGGCGTTGTCAATGGCATAATATACAACAGCTTCCCAAATTATTGTTGGATCACGAAACAATTATCAGGGCCGCATTGGCCGCCTTTCAATCCGATTTGTCCTCCTATCCCCTAGCCTATCATCTGTTCGCAGAGAAGTTTACCATGCCTGAATTACATGGTGCATTTCAGACAATCCATCAAAAACAGTTGGACCGAAGTCGGTTCCAAAAGAAAATGTTCGAATATGATATTTTTGAGCGTTTGGAGCCCAGAGGTGGTGTGGCCCATAGAAGACCATACCTCTATAGACATAGAGAGGCTAAAAACTTGATAAAACAACTATAGCTAATTCAAGTGTTTCTTGAACCAAGCAAACAAAGCCCCATACACTTCTTCCCGATGCTCCATTAAAGAATGTGTGCCATCTTCAAATTTCACCAGTCTATAGGGCACTTTGTGTTTGGTAAGTTCCTTGGCGAAATCCAGAACGTAATCGGTTAATACGGCCTCATCATTTCCACCTTGGAACATCAAAATCGGGACATTCTTGGGTAATTCATGTGCCCAGTACACGGCAGACCTTCTTTCCAGAATAGCCTTCTTGCTCACCGAGTAATTGGGAATAAATTCCGACCACCATAGATCCAAACCAGGCCGATCTACAATACTTCGGATTAGATTCGTGGAAGGACCGCCCACTACAACCGCTTTTATCCTATCCGTTTGTCGAATGGTCAAAAAAGAGGTCATGGCACCCCTACTCCATCCGAACATTCCCAGTTTAGCGGTATCTGCATTTGGGATGGATTCCAAAACCGGAATCAGGTTCAATACATCGTGGATATCACTTCCACCGTATTCTTCGGTACCTTCACTTCCACCATTGCCTCGATATTGGCTGGCCACAACCACATAGCCCTTATTGGCTATTCGTGCCAACTCCCCTAACCCAATGGACGCCACTCCATGAGTAAGTGAACCGAATTCAAGGCTTCCTCCCCTGTTATAGATGATGGCTGGATACTTGCCCCGAGCCTTAGGTTGCAGTAAAAAACCATTGACTTTTAGACTATCGCTCCAATAGGTAATCCCGTGCACTTGAACCTTATCGAAATACTCAAAACGGTCAGGATCCAACGTAATACTATCCCGTACTTCCGTAGTATTGATGTAGTTCACCAAATCATCAAAGGAATTCAACTTGGTTTTTTTCAAAATTTGACCGTCAGTTTGTGCAAGAACCGTAAATGAAATCCACAGTAGCATAAATGCCATAGAATATCTAAGCATACCATTGAGCTTTTAAAGATTAGAAACAAAATTTAGGGGGAGTTGGGGTAAATGTATACAAATACCCCAACCTTAGAAAACATTTGTCACACTTATGGTTAAAAGGCCAATTCTAAAAAAGATATTTTTATCCTTTATCTGATAATTGTCATGTTATTTGGGAACCGCCCTATCTACATTTGTTCCTATGAAAAACTGTGTAATTGTAATCATTGCGCTCACCATGCTCATAAAACCGTTATCACCGGTCGTTGAATATGTGGTAAATTACAATTACATCGCTACCGTTCTCTGTGTCAACAAGGCCAAACCTCAATTGCAATGCAATGGAAAGTGCTATTTGGTCGAGCAACTGAGGAAGAATGCGGGACAGAACGAGGAAAATCCTTTCGGGGAACACAGCGGCAATTCCGAAATAGTACATCCCATCTTTTTCCAGACCACAGGTGACCTTGATTTGGAAATTCCGCTTGGGCTTCAGTACCAACACCGTTTTAATCTTTCCAATCAATTCATATCTACCCTTTGGGTGGTGGATATCACCCAACCTCCGGAAGGTTGCTAAGCCCTCTGACCGTATCTAAAGTATTCCGCATCTAAGCTAGGAACACGCCGATACCCCTACCCTATTTTTTCAATAAAACAAATCGATGAAAATCAAAAATCGACTGGGTAGCCTTTACCTCATTGTAAAGAACCCGAAACAGTTAATATTTACAGCCATATTCTTATGCTTGACCCTTGTTCAGTATCAAGTAAATGCACAGGAATATCAGGTAGATCCCGTTACCAAATCCATTCTGCCGGTAAATCTAGAGGAAGTGATATTGATATCATCCTATAAAAGGTCCTTGGAACATAAATCGCACCAGAAACCACTTTCTACTTTGGATGCCTATCTAGAATCCTCGAATAAATTGAACATGATCAAGCGAGGTGCCTACGCATGGGAACCTGTATTAAATGATATGGGTTCCGAACGATTGGCCATCACCATTGACGGTATGCGAATTTTTGGAGCCTGTACTGATAAAATGGATCCTATTACCTCCTACGTGGACGTGTCCAACCTATCCGATGTACATATTGCCGGTGGCCAGGAAGGAGCCGTTCAGGGGTCCACTATTGGTGGTGCTATCGACCTGCGATTGGAAAAAAGCAATTTCAAACCTTTGGATTGGAATGGCTCTGTTGAAACAGGAATCGAAGCCAATAATATGGCCCAGACATTTGGAGGCGAGCTGAATTATTCCAATGAAAAATTCTACATGGATACCGATGTCATTTATAGAAAAGCAGAGAACTATGTCGATGGTAACGGCGAAGAAATTGCCTATTCTCAGTTTGAAAAGTACAATCTTTCCTCGAATGCTGGATACAAAATAGCGGATGACCAAAAACTGCTAGCTTCGTTTATTTTTGACGAAGCCCGTGACGTGGGTTATCCGGCATTACCCATGGATGTATCCCTAGCGAGGGCGTTTATTGGCTCTGTAAGCTGGATCCAAACTGATTTTATTGGAAAGTTTGAACGGTGGGAGACCAAACTGTATGCCAATTCCATTACCCATATCATGGATGACAGCCAACGGCCAGATGTTCCAATAAGGATGGACATGCCGGGCTGGAGTGATACCTATGGTTACTATTCCCAAGCACGATTGAACTTGGGCAACCACAATTTTTTGGTAAAACTTGATGGATTTTACAACAGGTCCCTAGCGGAAATGACCATGTATCCGAACGACCCCAACCAGCAGGAAATGTTTATGCTGACCT
>JBCCUY010000294.1:0-4479 GCA_039196145.1 Bacteroidota bacterium | reverse complement strand
CAGCATGAAAATCAGATGCCATTCAAACAACTACTTTCTGACTGAAGAGTGAACATCTGAAGTCATGAAGCTCCGATTTTCTTATCCAGTATTTGTCAAACCAAGATATCCAAGGTATCTTTGGGATACCTGGTGGTAATCAATTCGGCCAATGCCATAGCCACCTTTTTGGCGGGGGTAATCCTATCCTCGCCGTAGAGAATCATGCTATGGCTGATGTCTATCATAAGCACCGTACTCATCTGGGCCTTATACTGGGTATCTTCAACCACCAAATCCTCTTCATTCAAGGAAAAACTATCCAACCCATGGTTGATTTGAGCATTTTTTAGGCTTTCGGTCATGGAAATATGCTCTAGGGCGTCGCCAAAACGGTACTCTCGGAACTCCCCCGTATGCTCATCCCCCCTACCTGATTTTCCGGTTTTGTGATTTCCCGAACCACTCCGCTTAAGCTTACCAAAAATCTGGTCCAATGCTCTTTGTCGCAGCATACGCTCCAATTTGGCAGTTATGGAGAGACCTCCAGGACCTTCACCTTCGCCTTCCTCTCCTTCACCTCGCTCTCCATCCGTATCAAACTCTTCCCGAATATAGCCTTTGGCCATAAGATCTTCAATAAAATCGTCTATGGTATAGTCATCATCGGTAAGCTCATACTCCTTATCCAACTCGCGTAACCAGTCAAGGGCCTCCTCCACATCACCAGATGTGTGCGTGACCAATTCCTGAAAAATCTCAAATAGTTTTTCAAACGGGGTTTGTTCAGGAGCTTCGTAAGTAGTAAATCGAAACCCCTTTCTAGAATTCATAGCCATTACATAAAATTAAGGTATTTCACCTTAACCCCACTGGCTTTAGAAAAAACTTAACGCTATTGTTCAAGCCTTTATTTATGCCTCTTTTTCAGCGTTTTGACAATATCCTCAAGGGTAAAGCCCTTGGCTTGTAGCAGAATGAGATAGTGAAAAAGGAGATCGGCACTTTCATTCAAAAACAGTTCATCATTGGAATCTTTAGCCTCTATTACGGTTTCTACCGCTTCCTCACCCACTTTTTGTGCGATTTTATTAATCCCCTTACGGAACAGGCTTGCCACATAACTATCCGCATTATCCATATTGTTTTTGCGGGCAGCAATTACTCCTTCCAAATCCGATAAAAAACCATACCGTTGAACATTTTCCTCGGCCCAACAGGTATCGGTGCCTGTATGGCATGTAGGACCTACTGGGTCAACGCTAATTAACAGCGTATCTTTATCACAATCGTTTTTGATATCCACCAATTCCAAAAAATTGCCACTTTCCTCGCCCTTGGTCCAAAGCCGCTGCTTACTTCGACTGAAAAAGGTCACCTTCTTTGTTTTTTGGGTGATATCCAAAGCTTCCTGATTCATATAGCCCAGCATAAGCACATTTCTGGTCTTGGCATCTTGGATAATTGCAGGAACCAAGACTTCAGGGTTTTTATCAAAATTTACTTCCATCTTTTGTTTTAATTCAAGGGATTACAAACGTACCGGTATCCCTTCGGTTTTTAGAGCTGTTTTTAAATCACCAATTCCTATTTCTTTGAAATGGAATATACTAGCTGCCAAAGCGGCATCCGCCTTGCCGGATGTAAATGTATCCGTGAAATGGGAAATTGTACCCGCACCTCCTGAAGCAATGATAGGAATATTGACCAGTTCAGAAAGTTTTGCCAAGGCGGTATTGGCAAAGCCGTTCTTGGTCCCGTCGTGGTCCATGGATGTAAACAAGAGTTCCCCTGCACCCCTAGCCTCCACTTCCTCTGCCCATTCAAAAAGGTCGATTTCTGTTGGAACCTTGCCTCCAACTAGGTGAACCTTCCATTGCCCATCAATCTGTTTGGCATCAATGGCCACCACAATACATTGGGAACCAAATTTGGCCACCAGTTCGTTGATAAGATCCGGTCTTTTAACCGCAGAAGAATTAATCGATACCTTATCGGCTCCGTTTTGCAATAAAATATCCACGTCTTCCACAGAAGAGATACCACCCCCCACGGTAAAGGGAATGTTCACTTTTTCCGCTACATGGAATACCAAATCTGCAAGCGTGCGTCTTTTTTCTTCCGTGGCCGAGATATCCAGAAAAACGAGTTCATCGGCTCCTTCCTTGGCATAGATTGCCGCCAACTCCACTGGATCTCCAGCATCACGCAAATCCACAAAATTGATACCTTTAACGGTACGTCCGTTTTTAATATCCAAGCAAGGAATGATTCGTTTTGTCAACATGCTAACCTTATTCGTTTTTAATCGTTAAATCGATTCCGCTATAAAAGCCTAAATCTTTGTTGTTCAAAATTTTGGTCCACAGGGCAATCTGACCTGTATGGTACGAAAAATGCTCCACCACATGAACAATATTTCCAATTCCGGAAAACCTAAACCCCTGAACAGAACGTTCCGATAGCAGTTCCGAAATTGGAACTTCCCAAAACGTGTGTTTGGCTTCTTCAACCGTTGTTTCCAATTTTTGTAGAAGAGCAGTTCGGTCATATCCTGTGGAAATAGCGAACTCCTCATCTCGGTTTCTCTGATCATCAAGATGCTGTAGCGAAGCAATGCCATATTGGGTAATATTTCCGCACAAATGCAAAATCAAATTCCCGATACTATTGGTGGATGCGTTCGGTTTTTTCCATATCATCTCTTCCGAGAGCTGATCTAGGCAAATCTTTATCATTCTGAAGCTCTCATCCATTCGGTATGAGGCATTTTTTACAAATTCTTGCTGAAACTGATTAACTGTTTCCATGCTCCAAAATATAGTTTTCCAGTTGTTTTAGGCTTATTCGATTTTCGTAAATGGCCTTTCCTATGATCGTTCCTTCACATCCAATTGCAGCAAGTTTGGGCAACTCTTCATATTTCGAAATTCCACCACTAGCAATCAACTTAACTCCGATAATCTCCACATCTTCCACCCCACTTCCGGTAATCCGGGTTTCCCGTTTCACTGTCCGGTCCAGTATTTTTTTGTACAGCCCAAAAGAGGGACCTTCCAGCATTCCGTCCTTGCTGATATCCGTGCATATTATGTATTTCACGCCTTTGCTCTGGTAGGCCTCAATAAATGGAATCAAAGATCGGTCAGATTCTTCGGTCCAACCCGAAACCGCTACTTTTTCGTCTTTGGCATCGGCCCCTAGAATAATTTTATCAGAACCATATGCCATGAGCCATTTGGTAAAAGCGGTCTCATCCTTTACGGCAATGCTACCCCCGGTAATCTGATTGGCACCAGATTCAAATGCGATACGGAGATCTTCATCTGTTTTGAGTCCGCCACCAAAATCTATCTTTAAATCGGTTCTTGAAGCTATGGTTTCCAAAATCCTGTAGTTGACGATGTGCTTGGATTTAGCACCATCCAAATCGACCAGATGTAAATAGGATATCCCGTGATCCTCGAATTGTTTGGCAACTTCCAATGGGTTTTCATTGTACACTTTTTTAGTATCGTAGTCCCCTTTGGACAGGCGAACACATTTGCCGTCAATAATATCTATTGCAGGAATTATTCTCATTCTATATCATACGTTGCGTTATCCTTGGCCATCCACATTTTTGAATCGCCAACTTTTTCAAACCCATAGGTCTGATACAACCCATGGGCATCCATTGTTTTTAAAGCCAGGGTATGTACTTTATTTATCTCGGGGTATTCCAAAATGTGTTGGGTCAACATCTTTCCCAATCCTTTTCCACGAAACCCATCAAAGATGATTACGTCCATTATATAGGCGAATACCACCCCATCTGTCAGTACCCTGCCAAAACCCAGTTGCACATCGTCCTCATTATAAACCCCAAAACAAATACAACTATCGATTGTTTTTTGGGTCATTTCCAAGGTACGATAACCACCCCAATAGGATGATTTTATCGCTTGATGGATTTTGCCAACATCCAATAGCTTTTTATCCGAAGAAATATAAGTTCCCATATTAAACTTTTTCCAAGAAATTTTTAAGTATCAAACTCCCTACATCGCTACTTTTTTCAGGATGAAACTGAACTCCATAAAAATTATCCTTTTGCAAAGCGGTGGTATACGTAACCCCATATTGTGTTTGCCCTACTGTATCTTTGGTCACAGGAGCATAATAACTATGTACCAAATAGATATATTCCTTCTCTGCAACATCTTTGAACAATGGTGATTTTAATTCTTCTATTTGATTCCAACCAATTTGGGGTACTTTAACTCTGTGGTTAAATCGCAGCACATCTGCGTCAAAAATCGCCAAACCTTTTGTATCACCTTCTTCGGTATAGTTACACATTAACTGCATCCCCAGACAAATCCCTAGCACGGGTTGTTTCAACTTTGGCACTAAAGCATCTAACCCGGATTCTTTAAGTTTTTGCATGGCACTGCTTGCCTCTCCCACGCCAGGAAAAATTACTTTATCGGCCTGTTGTATCTCTTCGGGATCATTGCT
>JBCCUY010000293.1:0-4488 GCA_039196145.1 Bacteroidota bacterium | reverse complement strand
GGCCAAAATCGAAATGAAAAAAAAGAGGATAAAATACTGACGGACCACGTTTTGGAATAATACTACAAGATATTCAATTTTAGGTCTACAATACTATTTGTTCTCTCGCCCACCTGCTAACAGTATGGTTCCTTTTTCTTGCAGTGTGGTTTCTTTGTGGGGAGCTCGTCGATGAAATTCACCGTATAACGAATGGTTTCATTTTATCGTTGAAAAGACCATTGGTATAAGTTCCCCGATGAAGTGCAGCACCTCTTCTTTTCCACCACAACTTTTTGAAAGTTCACAACAAAAGTTTAGGCGCTAGCAACAGAAAAACTACTTTCATATTGTTTTTAAGTGTTAGTGTTACAACCTGGTCTTCCATAAGCTTAACCTACTTAGACCTTGGTAAACAAAACACCCCAAATTAGTAAAATAACCCCACAGAAAAGCCCTCAAATTTGAGGGCTTTTTTGATTGTATTAGGGCACGGGCAAAGGGAATCTCTTCCCAACAATTCGAAAAAATCGTGCCGAATAAGAGCTTCCGGTGCGGAGCATCCAACTTCTCGATACGTTTCAAATAAAATTTGAAACGCTTGAACTGACATTGGTTACTGCTTCCTTTTTACTTAACCTAAAACGAATAGCTCAACCCAAAGGTCCAATAGGTTTGCAGCTCGTTATCTATAGTGTCAAATGTAGCTGTTGGATCGGTAACCGGAGCATTGTTCACAATATAGTTGAGGGTCTCCTGTTTGTTGTTCCTCAAACCAAAATCAAAACCAACACCGATGACCTTCCATAAGGTGTAGGCAAAAGAGTTGGTCCAGGTCCAGTTGCTGAGGTCGCCACTTTCATAACTTTGGAACATGGATAAGTTGCTCTTAAAGCTTACCGGCCCCAGTTTTTTGGTATAGTCGGCAACAATCTTTGCTCCTAATGAAGAATTGAAAATGGTATCCTCATCACTGAACACAAAGTTGTAGTTTAAGGGATGGATCACCACTACCAAATCCGTAATGGGTGTCCAGGTACCCCCAACCCCTAGGTCCAGATATCCCGGATCATTAAAATTGCTCAAAAGGGTTGTCCTGTATTCGCCCAGGGCGGAAATGGCAAACTTATCGCTCAGCTTCCATCCGTAAAGGGAAGAAATATTAAATACGTCCGTGGACTCCCTAAACCCGTCATTATCGGTTGGATCATCTTTATCGTCCAGTTTTACCCAGTTCAGGTTAATATTGGCCGCATTGCGCCAGAAGAATTTTTCCTCTTGTTGGTTGGCGAAGGCATTTACCGTAAATCCTATAGATCCCGAATTGTTGTTGGGAATCCCTTGGGCAAACCAATTGTTAAAGTTGGAAAGGCTCCCACCAATGGTTCCAAAGGCACCGATTTTCCAACCAGGCAGGGCATCCAATTGGGCCTGAAGGGCATTCACCCTTCCTTGGATTGCAGCGATGGAATCTTTCTTTGGGCCCATCTCGGCCTTGATTTCCTCAGCTGTTTGGGCAGCGCCCAATGCACAGGCAAAAAATGCCATGGCAAAAAGTAGTTTTTTCATAGTATGGAGTTTAATGCTTAGACCCCAAAAGTAAGAAATGTCACATTTATTGATCAATAAACAAGGGGCAATGACCTATTAACAATATTTCAGAACTAAAAAACAAGTTCAAGCTCAAATTCAAACCCAAGTTCAAGTTCAAAATTAAGTTTAGCGGCCCATGCCTCATGTCTAATATCTCATTTTCGACATCTGATAAAACACAAATAACTATCAATTCCGCTCCTTTTTCCTTTAACGCTTGAGCCAGAATAGTCATCCGTCAACTCAAAACGGGCATTCGTCAATTGTTCCGTTCCGTAAAGTCTGTAAATGAATTACTTGTCCGATCAAAGTTTGTAAACCAATTAAAATGAAAAGATTAAGTTTTTTGGCTGTGATTCTAATGGCAATATGCCTGTTTTTTATGGCCTGTAGTAGTGATGATAGTAGCAGTAGCAACAATGGGTTGAAAATCACCAGTTTCAGTCCAAAAAATGGTTTAACCGGAACCAAGGTATGGATTCAAGGCCAAAATTTTGGTAGCTCGCCCACCGTAAAAATCGGGACTGCTAACATGACCATTGACGGTACACCAACCAATAACGAAATATTTGCAATCATCCCAGATGGGGCAACCACGGGGAAGATCAGTGTAACGACGGCCAATGGCGATACCTATACCGGCGGTGAGTTCGAAGTGACCGGGGATGGGGAATCCTCTTTTCCTATAGTGGACAGTTTAAGTGATACTGAACTTAACCCTGGTGACGTACTTACCATTTCTGGAAGTGGGTTTGATCCAGATGCCACTTATATCGTTACATTTTCCGGCAATGTACAAGGCACAATTACGGAAATAACCGAAAATCATCTAAAAGTAGAAGTCCCTGAAGATGCCGCTTCTGGAAACATCACCCTTGCCCTCAACAATGAATCGGATACCATAGGTTCCCTAAACATAATCGAAGCCATTATCCCGGAACTATATATTTTTAACTATTCCATTGATCAATTGGCCCAGATAAACATTGAAACCGGTGAGCTTACCTATATTGGAGAAGCAACTCCATATGGTTCCAACACAAGGGGTGCAGTGATCAAAGACAATGAATACGTAGGATTTCAGATGCACAATCCCCAAACGGAACAGAATGACCCAAACATGATTCGAATAAACCTGGTTTCAGGGGAATATTCCACAACCTTAATTCAATATGACGGCCTTGCAAGTTTTGATGAATTAATTATGGATACGGAAGGGCAATTCTATACATTCCATGACTGGGAGGTTCATCAAGTAGCAAAAATAAATCCTAATGACGGTTCACTTACCTACATTGGTGATAATTCTATTCCCGAATATGGAAACAATACCCGGGGAGCTGTATATCACCAACCAAATAACGAATATGTAGGTCTTGCGATGGACAATGCCGATCATGATACGGAGCCCACTTTAGTAAGGATAAACCTGGAATCAGGGGAAGCAACAATTATACCTATTCCTGAATCCGAACTTACCGCGGGTAAAGATTTTGATGATTTCACTATTGATGATGACAACAATTTGTATGCCTTTTATTCTTCTGAAGATGTATTGGTCAAAATAGATATCGATACCGGGGAGCTGACCCGTATTGGCGATAACATTGGGTACGGAAATAACACTCGGGGAATGGTATATCATCCAACTACAAATGAGATAATTGGGTTTCAGGCGCACAATGAGAACCAAGAAATTGCTCCAAATCTGGTAAGAATAAATCTGGAAACCGGCAATGCCACTATTGTGCCTATATCTCCTTCACCCAATACGTCAAGCTTTGCAGATTTGGCTATAAAGAAATAGGTTGTAAGATAAGCCGCCCCTTGAGGGCGGTTTTTTATTTCCTTGGGCTTAACATCCTGCACCTTACCAATTGTGATGAACCCAAAATCTTTATCCGTCAATTCAAACGGGGCATCCGTCAATTGGGGTAATGATAATCGAATGCGTCCAAGTTTCTTTGTGCTTTAACCCTTAAAATTCAAATCATGAAAAAAATTGCCTACTTCGCCTCGCTTGTTATTTTGGCCGGCCTTGTGGTCGTGGCCTGTAAAAAAGATGACGACTCAACTCCCCCAACCGAAGAAAACAAACATGCCATAACTGATTTAGATCCAAAGGAAGGTCCCGTAGGCCAGGAAGTGGTTATAATAGGAACCAACTTTACGGACCAAAATGCTACTGCCGCTATTGGCGGAACAGCAGCAGTTATAACCGGTGTCAATACAGATAAAACCGAGTTATATATTGAAGTGCCCAACGGGGCCACCGATGGCAAAATTTCCGTGACCATAGATGGGTTGAGGGTAGAAAGTACGCAGATTTTTGATGTGACCGAAACGATTGCTGGCCCGGAATCCATTGAGCTTGCAGAGACCGATCTGGCCATGCGCAGTTTGGAAACCATTTCTGTGCCGGAAATCACCAATATCGCCGATTTCGATAATCCTATGGTTCAGTGGGAATCCAACACTCCGGAAACCGCTGTTGTGGACAACGATGGAAACATTACCGCATTACAAGCGGGCGAGGCGCAGATTGAGGTTAGCATCAATTCTGCCAGTGGCGAACTGAACACCACCATTGAGGTTACCGTGGAAGAAAGCATCCTGGTAGTAGGGAGCTTTGACAATGGAAATTATGATGTGGCATCTCTTTGGCTAAACGAAGAGCAAATTGTCCTTGGTGATGAAACCGATTATTCAAATGCGGCCTCTGTGAATGGAAGATATGTTGCGGGTTATGAAGGTAATCGCGCATGTGTATGGCATATAAAAAACAAGGGAGAAATAAATAGAATTGACTTGACCGCCGATGGAGTTGGTTATGCGGAAGCTAAGTCCGTGGTAAATATTGGAGATGATGTAATTGCTGCAGGTTTCATTTACAAAGATGAAAACGAAAATAGTATG
>JBCCUY010000292.1:0-4538 GCA_039196145.1 Bacteroidota bacterium | reverse complement strand
CAACTCGTCACAGAACCCCGCTTTCTGTTTGAGTCTGTGCTTGGGATTGTGGCAATCACCTATACTGCCATTGTGTCTTTTCGCTGCGCCATTCCCGGAGCGGCGAGTAAGCGGTCCATCGCGACCGCCTTGGGGCTGCTGGCGCTATGGCTCGCCAATTACGTTTATGGCCTGTCCGACCCCGCACTTGAACCCTCTATGGCGGGTAAGCGCCCTCACTGTATCTGGGAAACCATGATGTTTGCAGCACCACCGGCGGTGTTGGCGTATTTAATTACGCGCCGCCTGTACCCGCTAAAGCCTGTGCGTAGTGCCATGCTGTTCAGTCTGGTAGCGGGCATGTTGCCTGCACTGTATATGCAGATTGCCTGCATGTACGCGCCCATGCACATCATTCAAATGCACATTCTTCCGGGCTTCTTAGTCATGTTTGCTGGCGGCGCTATCGTCTGGTTTCTTGGCCGGTTAAAACAGCGCCGCCGGGCACGGGCACTCGTATACCACATCCCCCGATGACGTCCGATAAATCCGGGAAAATTTTAGTAAGGGCCTTTGCTGCACCTGTGGTTGTGGGAATTATGGACTGTCCTGCCGCCCTTGAACGCCTTAGGTCCCTATGTGGTCGGTCGTGAAGGCTTTGATCGGAGGTGTAGGAATGCACGGTTGTTATATAGGCCTGCTCAATGCCACAAAGTTCCTTGATCACTTTGATCATAGGTGCCGCATTGTTTGTGGTGCAAGAGGCGTTAGAAATAATATGGTCCTCGGCCCCGATTATGGTTTCATTTACCCCCAAGACCACGGTTTTAATTTGATCTTCCAGGGGCGGAACCGATAAAATCACCTTTTTTGCCCCATTTTTAAGGTGGTGGTCCAAGTCATCCTTAGTCTTGAACTTACCTGATGCTTCCACAACGATATCTATCTTATGTTCGCTCCAATCTATTTTTTCCGGATGGTTGTGATTGGTCACGAGTACTTCCTGTTTACCAAAGCATATCTTATTGCCCTTTGCTGAAACATTGGACTCCAAAGTACCATGAATGCTGTCATATTTCAGTAAATGGGCCAAGGTGCGTGCATCGGCCAAATCATTGATAGCTAAAACATTAATATGCGGATGACCTTGAAGCAACCGGAAAAGGGTTCTTCCAATGCGTCCAAAACCATTGATTCCAACGTTTATACTTTTCATGAAGGAAGCTGTAAGGGATGTTAGTGGCTAGTGAATATGCTTGTGGGCCTTGTATGATGATCGTACCAATGCTCCACTCTCCACATGCCTAAAGCCCATTTTAAGGCCAATTTCCTCATATTTTTTGAATTGCTCTGGTAAAATGAATTCTTTGACCGGCAAGTGCTTTTTTGAGGGTTGCAAGTATTGTCCGATGGTAACAACGTCCACATCCACATTTCTCAAATCCTCCATGGTCTGGAGCACTTCTTCTTCCAACTCTCCCAAGCCAAGCATTATACCAGATTTGGTTCGGTTGGCGCCATTCTTTTTGAGGTATTCGAGGACACCTAGGCTACGTTCGTATTTCGCCTGAATTCGAACTTCACGGGTCAATCGCTTCACCGTTTCCATGTTATGGGAAATAACTTCAGGAGCAGCTTCCAGTATGCGGTCTAGATGGATTTCTACGCCCTGGAAGTCGGGAATTAGGGTTTCAAGTGTGGTTTCTGGGTTCATCCTTCGGATAGCTTTTACCGTCTCTGCCCATATAATGGAGCCCATATCTTTAAGGTCGTCTCTGTCAACGGAGGTGACCACGGCATGTTTAATGCCCATAATTTTAATGGATCGGGCCACTTTTTCCGGTTCTGCCCAATCAACACTCTCAGGTCTTCCCGTTTTTACACCACAAAAGCCACATGACCGGGTGCAGATGTTTCCCAAAATCATAAATGTGGCTGTTCCTTCTCCCCAGCATTCACCCATATTGGGGCAACTTCCCGAAGTACAAATCGTATGCAGATCATACTTGTCCACCAACCCTCTAAGTTGGGTGTATTTTTTACCTGTTGGTAACTTGACCCTAAGCCATTTTGGTTTTCCTTTTGGCGGAAGAACGTTTTCTACAGCTGCTGTGCCCATAAACAAAATTTGAGGTACAAAGATACGAAACTGGGTAGGAAACCTATACTATCTAAAAGGGCTAGTGTTTCTGAATAATCTCTGCCAAAAGCTTCTTGGCCCTAAGAAGTTTAACCTTGATATTGTTTACTGGCTCATTGAGCTCTCTTGCAATTTCCGCATAGCTCAACTCATTGAAATACCTAAGATTGATGACTTTTTGATAATGAGGTTTTAATTTTTTGATGTCCCGAAGAAGGTTGGCCAAGTTTTGTTCCGTGATCAATTGATCTTCGACGGATGGGGTTTCATCCAAAACCTTTTTTACCTCATCTCCACTACCATCCATTTCGTCAAGGAAACTTCGTTTTCTTTTTCGGATAAGGTCTACATGAAGATTTTTGGAAATGGTTATCAACCAAGTCTTGAATTCATAGGCCTCGTCATAGGAACCTATTTTGTCAAAAGCCTTGGAGAAAGTGCGGATCGTTATATCCTCCGCATCGTTTTCATTTTTGGTTCGGGCCAGCTGAAAGGCATAAACTTCGTTCCAAAACGTATCCAGAAGCAGGCTGAAGGCAATCTGGTTGCCCACTTTTGCTTTTTGGATGTTTTCCTTAATGGACTGCTCCGTTTTGTTCAAAAACCTTGATTTTTAAGGAGATATGGTTCCTTTTAGGGTTACTGAAGTTCTGGGATGGAATCTTTTTTGCATTCCTGTTCACTGGGTAACTTACCACAAAAACCGCAGGCTTCCCCTTCCTTGTTCAAGTATGGATTCTGACTAGCGCATGTACCTGCGAACTTGCCATCTTTTTTTGACCAAATCTTAATGCCTATACCTGCAAACGCAAGTCCTAACAAACCTATGGTCAACAATGCTAACTTCATACTCCAGCTTTTGCGCAAAGGTACAAAATACCCTTCAAAGCATATGAAGGTTCGCTATTTTTATAAGAAGTTTAGTAGTTGATATTGGCCACTATATTTTGCACCGTAGGAGCAGTGTTTCCGCCTTCAGGTTCTATAGTGATATATCCAATGGCATTCTCGGCATAGGGTAGGGCCAAAAGCTTGTCTTTGTCATCAAACTCCTTGATCACTCCCAAGTTTACCAATTCTCCATTGACCTCTGCCCACATTTGAAAGCATTTGTTCTCTGGAAGTTCAGGGACATTGCTCACATTGATGTATGACAATTTCTTTACCGGGTTGATATAGGCGATGGCTTTAAGCTCTTTACCTTCTTTCTTACCCATTAGATTATACCTTTTGGTGGCCGGATTGTTAAGCACAATAAATTGATTTCGAACATCCTCCAACTGATTTTTCATGTTTTCCTCTAGATATTTTATCTGGTTGGTCACATAGGTATTTTCCTTTTGTAGGCTCTGGTTTTGGTTCCAGAAGAAATAGGAAGATCCAGCAAAGGCCATAATGGCAATACAGGCTGCCACGGCATACCTGTAAAACCTTCGGTTTAAGGTCTTCTCTTTCTTGGCGCTATGTAATATGATTTCTTTAAGCCCTTCCGGAGTTTTGCGCGCATACATTTTGGCAAAAGCCTCCAGATTGTCTTGAAGTTGATTATAGGTTTCCCTTACTTCCGGATACATGGCAATGTAGCGCTCTACCTTAAGTGACTCTTCCTTGGTGGTATCGCCCACAAGATATTTTTCCAGAATATCGGAATCTAAAAAGTTGTGTATTTTTTCTTTCATGTCAGCAAATTTATCAACAGCAGCAGGGTCATTGAAGTCCCATAGATTTTTCCAAGTTCCCTAAGACCGATTTTAAGTCTTGATTTGATGGTCCCTAAGGGAATATCCAGTTCTTCACTGGCTTCCTGTTGTGTCATCCCCTCAAAAAATAGGGCTTCCAACACAATCTTATACTTAGGTTCAATCTTGTCCAAATTCTCTTGGACATCCATAAATTCGGGCCTTATGCCGCTTACTCCTAGATTATATACGTCTGAAACGTCAATTTGGACTTCTTTATCCGCTTTATTGTTAATGCTCCTTAATTTATCAATGGCGGTGTTTCTGGTAATTCTGAAAAGCCATGTGAACAATTTTGCCTTGGAGGCATCATAGGAATCCGCCTTTTTCCAGATTTTGACAAAACTTTCTTGGAGCACATCCTGGGCCAAATCCTCGTCCTTAACCACCTTGTAGGCCACACCGAAGAGCGTATCTCCATAGTTGTCGTACAGTAACGAAATGGCTTTATCGTCCTTTTCGGCAAGTAACGACACGATATGTCTTTCAATAAGTGTGCTCATACTAGGTTGTTTGGTAAAACTTTCGGGGGCGAAAATCTAAAATAAACTTTATCCCGTATATACAGTAACGCTAAGTTAGAAAATCGATTATTGGCTGGCGTTAAATTATAGGATAAAGACATTATACATATATAAGTATTTAAAATTTGGTTAGTTTGGTTTGGTATAACCCCTGTT
>JBCCUY010000291.1:0-4546 GCA_039196145.1 Bacteroidota bacterium | reverse complement strand
CTGTTAAACAATAAGTTCCCCAAAGAGCAATCGTTGGTGCAGGTATAGAACAACCTCTATAATAGAGGTTTTAACGATTTTATCTTCAGAATAAGTGTCAAGAAAAAATCCTTACACCATTATTGTCAAAATCAATTCCCACTAGGGTTAATTTAGACTTTCAACGAATACATGTTACCATATTTCGACTAGGTAATTCAACATCAGAAAATAGTGTAGAGAATGAGATATTGCTCTTTAATTCTCCTTTGCTTATTTGCTATAATAGCCTGTCAACCTGCAGCTAAAAAACAAAGCATGGCCAGAGGGAAAGAAGTATATATAGCCAATTGCATAACCTGCCATCAGCCAGATGGAAATGGAGTCTCTGGAATTTATCCTTCTTTGGTCAAATCCAATAAAATTTCCACGGACCAAACCAAACGCGCAATACAGCTCATCACCAATGGCTCACCATTTGAAGGAGGCATGAGACCAATACATCTTCATGAAAAGGAAATCGTGGATGTTATTAACTACATACAAAACGCCTGGGAAAATGAGGCCCCCATGTTAACAACCTCCAAATTAAGCACAATAGAAGATAATTGATAATGGCACATTACTCTTTAAAAATCAACAACAAAATATACCCGGTTAACACTGAACCGGATACACCATTGCTTTGGGTTTTAAGAGATGATCTAAAGTTATACGGGACCAAATACGGATGCGGTATAGCGCAGTGCGGAGCCTGCACAGTGCATGTGGAGGGAATGCCCATGCGCTCATGCAGTATCCCAATTGATAGTATTGGGGACAAAACCATTACTACTATAGAAGGCTTGTCCAAGCAATCCGACCACCCTGTGCAGATAGCGTGGGAAGAAGCGGATGTTCCCCAATGTGGCTATTGCCAATCAGGTCAGATTATGAGTGCTGCAGCACTTTTGGAACGTATCCCCAATCCAACGGATAAGCAGATTGAAAGAGCAATGAAAGGAAATATTTGTCGGTGCGGGACGTATTCGAGAATTCAAAACGCCATAAAATCTGCTGCAAAAAAAATCTATGATGAGCATAATGAATAGGCGAGATTTTTTAAAGGTTGGCAGCAAAATTGGAGGTGGACTGATGGTTTCAATCTACCTTCCCGCATACGGCAAATCCATTACGTCCGATCAAACTGTAGCCGATATCGAGTTCAACAAGTTTATTTCCATTGATACCAATGGCGAGATTACGATAATGCTTACCAAACATGAAATGGGACAAGGTACGGGAACCGCAATACCGACTATCATTGCAGATGAACTTGAAGCGGACTGGTCCAAAATAAAAATTAAACAAGCAACATATGACCCAAAATACACTTGGCTTGAAATGGGCACCACCGGGGGCAGTGGTTCAATAGCACGGACATGGGATGCTGTTCGTACTGCGGGTGCTGCAACAAAAGCACTCCTAAAGCAAGCAGCGGCAAATGCATGGGGGGTAGACCCCATAGTTTTGGAAGTAAAGAAGAGTTATGTCACAAATCGGGTAACAAACCAAACGTTTCGCTTTGGAGAATTGGCGGAAGAAGCCGCCAAGCTAACTATTCCAAAAGATATTGACCTAAAAAAACCTGGGGAGTATGTATACGTAGGAAAATCGGTTAAAAACCGAATAACCAAAGATGTTGTTTCCGGAAACATGAAATACGGCATTGATATGGATATTTCCGGGATGGTCTACGCTTCAATCGAAAGATGTCCCATTTACAAAGGAAGAATCAAAAACTATGATGATAGTGAAGTGAAAAAGGTGAAAGGCGTGTTGGATGTATTCCCGATAGCCATACCACAAAAAATCAAAGATCGTCTGCATCCGATCATGGGATATGTGTATGATGGGATTGCAATAGTCGCCTCTTCGACCTGGGTTGCCTTTAAGGCCCGAAAACTGCTTAGAGTAGAATGGGACGGTGGAGAAAATGCCAATAGGGATATTGCATCCTTAAATGATGACATGGGCGCTTTGAAAGACTCCCCATCCCTTATGAGTATGGACCTTGGCGATGTTGGACCTTGTTTTCAAAATCCGGAAAACACGATTTTGGAAATGGAATACAATACGCCTTACCAAACCCATGCGGTTATGGAACCTTTAAACGCGACAGCCCATTTTCAAGACGATATCTGTGAAATTTGGGTCGGCATCCAAGACCCTGAGAAAACGATTGACAACGTATCCAAAGCTCTAGAAATACCCAAAGAAAAAATAAACATACATGTTCTAAAATCTGGAGGTTCGTTCGGTAGACGTTATGCAGCAGATACTTCCATTGAAGCGGCGTTTATCTCCAAGAAAATTCGCAAACCGGTGAAACTTACCTGGACTCGGGAAGATGAGATAAAGAACGATCATTGCCAACCGTATCTCAAAAATTACATGACTGCCGCCATTACACCGAAAAAGTCCGTTGAAGCCATAGAAAACCAGGCAATTTGTACGATTGATTATGCGGTTTGGTCCACAAAATGGGACCACTACTATGCCTTCCCCAATATTAGATGTCACCGAAGCACAGTTCCAGCCTTGCTACAATATGGAGCTTGGCGTAGTGTTGGCGAACATTCTGCAGCCTTATCCAAAGAATGTTTTGTTGACGAATTAGCGCATAACTTGGGAAAAGATCCACTGGACTATCGTCTGGAATTGTTGAGCCATGAGGTGGATTGGGGGGACCCTAAAGAAATGTCACAAGTAGCAATTGAACGCATGCTACCCAGAAAAAAGCTTTTACGCCAAAGACAGATAGAGGTTCTATCCTATATCAAAGCGAATGGACTATGGTCAAAAGAAGAGTTTTATGGAAGAGGGAAAGGGCTGGCTATGATGTGCTTTGGTGATACCGTATGTGCTGAAATTGCAGAAGTCACTATGGAAGGAGAATTTGGTTACAGGGTCGATAAGATAACGGCCGTGGTACATTGTGGTATGGTGATCAACCCACATTTTGGCAAGGGGCAGATAGAGGGAAGTATTATCTGGGCTTTATCCGCGGTGAAATATGGTGGCGTTGAAATTGAAAATGGAGCAATTCAAAGAAGCAATTTTCATGACAACAAGGTTCTTAGAATAGATGAATTGCCGAAGATAGAAGTTATTTTTATGGAAAGCGATGAACGTCCATCAGGCCTTGGGGAACCGGGAACCCCACCGTTAGCGCCAGCCGTTCTCAATGCCATTTTCAATGCCTGTGGCAAAAGAATACGCAAAATACCAGTTACCAAAGAAGATCTGGTTGAATCAACCAGCAAAATTTAATAGTAAGGTTATATTCAAAAGCTTTTTTCAAGAAGTCTTTCCATTAACAAAAGCAAAAGTTTTATCCAAAAGAATACTGTTATGCATAGAAATAGTATTCTAGATGCTTTTCATGGTAAATCAACAAACAAGGGCCTTTACTCCAACTTTAAACAACCATTTATAAAATATTATATCAATTACATTAAACTATGAAACCGATTTACATACTTATCATAACCTCTTGTTGCTTCGCTGTATGGGTCGCAAATGGACAAAATAATAGTGGAATTATTGAAAGTTCTTGGCAAATCGGACTTGGACTGGGAGAGCTTCCCACCGGAGGTAGTTTTAAACCAAGCATTACAATAGGATACCACTTTAGTAATAAGATATATGCTGGTTTGATTTATCAAGTAAAAGATAGAATCAAAAGGGATGACTCGTCATTTAATGCCAAATCATCAGGATTAGATGGACTGCTGAGTTCGTCTGAGTCCGTTGCCCAGCGCTTTTTGGCACACATTAGATACACCCCAATTAAATACGGACCCTATCTCTCAGGAGGATTGGTGTACAACGGGGAAGATACCGAAACCATGATATTTGATTCAAGAGATCGGGAGATAGCAAACGAAATTTATACGGGAAGCCTAGAGATCCAACAAACAAGGCCCGAAGGTTGGGGATTAGCTCTGGGCATAGGGTATCAATACAATTTCAAAAATGGACTTTCAACAGGATTTGAATGGACCCCTGCTTGGGGACAATATCCAGCGCCAAACTATGAGTTTATCGGTGCTTCCAATTTGTCGCAAGCAGCACAACAAAATCTTGAAAATAGAATGAACAAAAAGTTCCGAAGAAATATAACCAACATGTACAAGGTGTTCCACCTGGGGATTGCG
The DNA here is from genome assembly GCA_039196145.1 of Bacteroidota bacterium. Taxonomy (GTDB): domain Bacteria; phylum Bacteroidota; class Bacteroidia; order Flavobacteriales; family Flavobacteriaceae; genus Flagellimonas. Next base: position 368 of record JBCCUY010000291.1, on the reverse strand, counting down.
TACCGATTCAAATTCAAATAGGTTATTAAAATGGAAAAAACCGAATCGGATAACAAAAATGGCGTTTTAGCTTATTTCTGTTTGTCTTCCATCCACGGTTATCGTGCCTAGCGCGCAAGTCTTTCCCGATGGTTTGCGTGATTATTGATGAAATTGTGCTCCTTTAATGTGCAGTTACTCCGCAAAACATAGGTTCAAAATGAAATACTCATTGTTTGCAAAGTGGATTCTAAATAGCCTTGTATGCTATCAAAATTATGTACAGAGAACCTACCAATTCATTCACCTAACCCTGCCTCTTTTTATGATTTCAGACAAAGGCAGTAAAAACAAAAAAACACTGTTAATCATACGATTAACAGTGTTTT
>JBCCUY010000290.1:0-4566 GCA_039196145.1 Bacteroidota bacterium | reverse complement strand
GGGAGACTACGCCATATCGGTATACCACGATGAAAACAACAACGGAAAATTGGATAAATATTTAGGCTTTTATCCAAAGGAAGTTTACGGGTGCAGTAATCAAGCCCGTGGCAATTATGGCCCGCCCAAATGGAAGGATGCCAAATTCACGATAAATCAAAACACAAACAAACAAATCATTAAACTTTAAGAATCATGAAAAAACTAGTTGTATTAGCATTGCTATTTGTAACCGGAATGACCCAAGCCCAAGATCAATATACCAAAGGTATGGGCAAGGCATTTCAGTTTTGGGGCGAACAAAAAATCACAGAAGCCTCCAATCTCTTTGAGCGAATTGCCATGGCAGAACAGGACAATTGGCTGCCCCACTACTACGTGGCCCAGGTAAATACGTTGGCCTCCTTTGGTGAAAAGGATTTTGAAAAGTTGTCCCAGCAATTGGAAAAGGCGAAAGAATTTCTTGACTTGGCCAATGCGATTTCACCAGAAAACCCGGAGCTCATGGTATTGGAAGCCCTTATCAATACCGCGTGGATAGCCTACGATGGAGCCACTTACGGTATGACGCTATCCGGAAAAAATGCCCAATTGTACGAAAAAGCCATGGCCATGGCACCTAAAAACCCACGAGTGGTCCTCGCCAAAGCCGAATGGGATATGGGCAGCGCCAAATATTTTGGAAAGGATATTACTCCATATTGTAAGGATGTTGAAAGATCCTTGGAACTTTTTGCTAATTTTAACGAGGATACCCCTTTCTATCCCTCTTGGGGGAAGGACAGGGCAGAAGTGGTTCTTAAGCAATGCGGTGAATGAAACTAGGATTAAGATATTTTGGAAAGCTGTTAGCGACTGCAATTCTCATTGGGCTCTTTATTGCCGGTGTATTTATAGGTCTTGACGCATTATCTGGAGGGTCGGTGTCTTTTGATATCGGCCTTTTACAGCGCATAGGGTATTCGGTTTTTTACTCGATTGTCCTCACTATTATCAACGGTACATACTATGATTACATGAACCACAAAGTGGTTTGGAAACGGTATGGGAGATTCCGGATGGTGATTATAGGGGCAGGGGGAATAGCGTTGACCATGTTGGGTGTCTTTTGGATTCGAATTGTGACCAATGTTGGTTTTGAAGGGGAGTCCTGGGATGAGTTCGTTGAGGGTGAAAAACCCATTTACTATGTGGTTGCCCTCTTGATTACACTTGTAGTCACAGTTTTTTTCCATGCTGTGCACTTCTACAAGAGTTGGCAGGAGAAAAAGGTAAAGGAACAAAAGATAATTGCAGGTACGGCATCGGCGCGGTTTGATGCCTTGAAAAACCAGTTGGACCCCCATTTTTTGTTCAATAGCCTTAATGTATTGACCAGTCTCATAGAAGAGGAGCCGGCACAAGCCCAGAAATTTACCACATCGCTTTCCAAAGTTTACAGGTATGTTCTGGAACAGAAGAACAAAGATTTGGTCACGGTAGATGAGGAACTCAATTTTGCGCGAACCTATGTGAGGTTGCTTAAAATGCGATTTGAGGATAGTATCGTCTTTGAGATTCCTGAAAAAAGTAGCATGCCCGATGCTAAAATAGTACCGCTTTCCTTACAATTACTGCTGGAAAACGCGGTAAAACACAATGTGGTTACTTCTTCACGACCCTTGCATTTAACAGTTAAGGAAGAAGGTGGAATGCTGATGGTAAGCAATAACCTGCAGGAAAAACAGGTAGTAAAGAAGAGTAGTGGGGTAGGACTTCAAAATATTCAACAACGCTATGCAATTTTGACGGATCGGGCCGTGCAAATTGTAAACGGACCTTCCACTTTCAGTGTTTCCCTGCCCATTCTTACGCAGCAGGTCAAAATCATTGAAACCCAAGAGAGCCATATCGCCGAGAAACGGTACTTAAAGGCAAAAGAACGGGTTAAGGCCATTAAGGACTTCTATTCGCACTTGATCAGTTATTGTTTGGTCATTCCTTTTTTATGGTGGTTAAATTATAGGACTACCGATTTTCTATGGGCCTTCTTTCCCACAATTGGTTGGGGCTTTGGACTTTTGGCGCACGGCATGGATGCCTTTGGAAACAATCCTTTCTTGGGAAAACGTTGGGAAGAACGCAAAATCCAGGAGCTTATGGATAAGGAGGATTTTTAGTAAAAGATACCTCACAAATCTAATTCCCCAGGTCCAACAAGCAATATTTGGGATGCCTATAACCTATCTGCCCACTCTGTTGGGGAACTCCCCATGATTACCTTTATAGGGTTGAATACACAATTTTATACATGCTGTACAATTCATCCATCTAAAACTACAATTGACTCCAACTCTTTTTTAATGGCCCTGTAGACTCCCTAAGTTTGGTACATAATTAAAAAACAAACAACGATGGAAAATATGAACGAATACAGATACAAGCGTGCCAAAGACAGGGTAAATGCCCTAAAGTCATTTTACTCAAGCCTAATGGCCTATTGCGTTGTAATTCCGCTCCTTGCTTATTTCAACTATAGAACCACCAGCTTTCCCTGGGCAGTTTTCCCGGCAATAGGTTGGGGGATTGGTCTGATATGCCAGTGGATGGATGCAACCGGACGTAACCCTATTTTGGGTAAGGATTGGGAAGAGCGTAAAATCCGGGAGTATATGGATCGTTCCGAATCCTAATGAATCCTTATCTTTAATTCACCCTTGAAACCAACTAAAATGAAGAACTTCAACGACGAAAATAAATACATTAGAGCCAAGGAGAGAGTGGACGAGCTCAAGAAGTTTTATGGCCACCTTTGGACTTATATTCTGGTCATTTCCGGACTGGCTTTGATCAATTATCTCTCTATCGGATTTCAATATATGTGGTTTTTGTGGGTTGCCTTTATATGGGGCATTGGATTGGTTTTCCAAGCTCTGGGAACCTTTAAGCTTAACCCCTTCTTTGGTAAGCAATGGGAAGAGGAAAAAATAAAACAATTGATGGAGAACGAAGAAAAAGAAACAAAAAAATGGAAATAATCATGGAACACTTGAATGAGGATAAGTACAAAAGAGCCAAAAAAAAAGTAGAGGACCTCAAGGGGTTTTATATCCATTTTATGGTGTATTTGGTTGTTAACGCCTTTATACTTGTGAATATTTACAACCATACCGATGATTTTTGGCAGTGGCCGCATTTTGTGACCCTGGCTGCCTGGGGAATTGGATTGGGCTTTCATGCTGTAAAGACTTTCGATTACAATCCATTCTTCGGCAAGAACTGGGAGGCGAAGCAGATTGAAAAGTACATGGAGGAGGATAAGAAGGAAATAGATAAATACAGATAATGGAGAGTAGGGAGGCAAGCTTTCTAAGAGCTAAGAAAAGGGTAAGGCAAATAAGGGGATTTTATACCCATTTAGCGGTATTCCTTGTGTTCAATGTAATTATGTATGCCGTCAAGGACAGCACTATGGCCCTGATTATTGAGGAAAGTGGCATTCACGAGGTCGGCTTTGAGAACTATCTACACTGGCAGTTTTGGACAATAACCCTTAGCTGGGCCGCAATAATATTGATTCAAGGGTTAAAGCTTTATGGACGACCTTTAATAGCAAACTGGGAAAAACGCAAGATTCAAGAATATATGCAAAGGGATGACAAACAGGCCCTATAGCACCAAACCTCAAGATTGATCAAATGAATGTGATTATTATTGAAGACGAAAAACCGGCGGCAAGAAGGCTGAGTAGATTGTTGTCCGATTTGGATGTGGAAGTATCCACTCTTTTGCATAGCGTGGAAGAATCCATAGAATGGTTCCAGTCCAATCCGCATCCCGACCTTATTTTTTTGGACATCCAATTGTCCGATGGACTGTCCTTTGAAATCTTTGATACCGTAGAGGTGAAAAGTGCTATCATTTTTACTACGGCTTATGACGAATATGCGCTTCAGGCATTCAAGTTGAACAGTATCGATTATTTGCTAAAACCTATCGATGACGAGGACTTGGAAAAGGCAGTAAAAAAGTACCGGAATTTCAAACCTGAAAACCAGAAAATTTCCGTTGATTTCGATGACATAAAAAAGCTACTGGTGAACCCATTGGAACGTGAGTACAAAAAAAGGTTTACCGTAAAGGTTGGACAGCATCTCAAAATTATCAACGCGGACGAAGTGGAATGTTTTTATAGTGAGAACAAAGGTACCTACGCAGCCACGGTGGAGGGGAGGAGTTATTTGTTAGATACTACTTTGGAACATCTCGAAGATGGACTTTCGCCAAAGAAATTTTTCAGGGTCAGCAGAAAGTTCTATGTGAACATCAATCACATAAACGACATCATTTCATACACCAATTCTAGGCTGCAAATCAAGCTAAATCGATTTAATGAGCAAGAAATCATTGTAAGTAGGGAACGAGTAAAAGACTTTAAGCTTTGGTTATAATAAATTAATTTATAAGTCTGATTTTCAAAATTTTAAATATTCATAAAAACAACTATAAATTTTTCTTATACCTGCTATTTTACCCAAAAAGCTTTAATTTTCTTCAACCCGGTTGTCATCAAAAGCAGATGGTAGC
>JBCCUY010000289.1:0-4591 GCA_039196145.1 Bacteroidota bacterium | reverse complement strand
TGCAAGCTGAGGCTAAAGGGGGTCAAATCGCGCTTATTTCCGAAAAAAGTGATGCCGTAGGCTATTTACTCTTTCTAGATGGTGCAAAAGGAATACAAATTCAGGATGGCTTGTCCTATAACTTGGAAAAGCATCGATTTGTTCTAAAACCACAGGAATCAAAAAGTTTCTTGGCCTCCCAAACCTTTATTTTTCCAGAGTATTCATGGGAAGAAGAGAAAAGGGCTATCATGAAGAGCAGTTTTGACTCCCTTTTGGAGCGGCGAAAAGTTGAAGAACAAAAAGAACTTTCGAAACTTCAATCTAAACTTCGCGACAAATTCCAAGATAGCCTGTATCACCAACTGGCGGCAAAAGCGCGTCTGACAATGCAAAACAATTGGCGGGTTCCTGCGGGGGAACTGAAACATCAGGGATTATTTCCGAGCTATCACTATGAATGGTTTCATGGATTTTGGTCTTGGGACTCTTGGAAGCATGCCGCAGGTCTTTCCCTTTATCGTCCCGAATTGGCAAAAGACCAGATAAGGTCTATGTTCGATTTTCAACATGACAATGGATTCATCGTGGATTGTGTTTATAGGGATACTACTATTGAGCCCCATAACCTCAGAGATACCAAACCCCCATTGGCTGCGTGGGCGGTAGCCAAAATTATCCAGCATAGTTCGGATACAAGTTTTATTAGGGAGATGTACCCAAAGCTTAAAAAGTATCATCATTGGTGGTATTTGGATAGAGATCATGACAAAGACGGATTATGTGAATATGGGTCAACGGACGGCACCCTGATTGCTGCTAAGTGGGAAAGTGGTATGGACAATGCCATTAGATTCGATGCCTCGAAAATGCTCAAGAACTCCGAAAATGCTTTTTCCATGAATCAGGAGAGTGTAGATCTAAATTCCTACCTCTATGCAGAAAAGCTGTATTTGGCCGAGTTGGCATCTTTTTTACACTTGGAAGATGAATCCAAGAGTTGGCAAGATGAGGCCCATGTTTTGAAACAGCGCATTCAAAAGCAGTTTTTTAGTGAGAAAGATGGATGGTTTTACGATACTAATTTAAAAGGTGATGTTTTTGTTGAAGGTGCAGGGAGTGAGGGGTGGATTCCCCTCTGGTCTAAAGTGGCTTCATCAGAACAGGCAAAAGAAGTGAAAGATAAAATGATGGATCCCATGAAATTCTATGTCAAAGTACCTTTTCAGACCATGGCCGCGGACCATCCCAAGTTTAATCCTTTGAAGGGCTATTGGAGAGGTCCAAACTGGTTGGATCAGGCATATTTTGGAATTAAGGGATTAAGAAATTATGGATTTGAAGAAGAAGCTGACGCTGCAACCCTAAAATTATTGGAAGGAGCGGAGGGGGTTTTGGACAAAGGAACTCCTATTTTTGAAAATTATCACCCACTTACAGGAAAAGGACTTAACGCACCAAATTTTAGTTGGAGTGCTGCCCATATCTTAATGTTATTGACAAATGAAGAATAACGAATGGAATACGAGGTTTTAAAAATCACATCTGAACAAGCCCAGGAAATTGTAGAACAACAGTTCAATATCAAAGGTATCGCTTTCCCATTACCTGGAGAGATCGACTTTAATTTCAGAATAAAAACAGGCCAAGGAGAAGGTTATATTTTGAAAGTATCAAGACCAGAAGAGGATGCCGATTATTTGGACTATCAACAGCAATTGCTGCTATATACTGAACAACATGCAACGGGAATTGTATCCCCTAGGGTGGTCAAGGATAAATCTGGCAGTATGATTTCGGACTACAAAGATGATCAGGGTGAGCTTCGCAGGGTGCGCTTGTTGAGTTGGGTCCCTGGTCGTATTTGGAGCGGAGTTAACCCCCAACTGGACGATTTACGTTTTAGTTTGGGAGAACAATGTGGGCTTTTGACAAAAGCATTAAGTGGGTTTGACCATTCTCAGGCCCATCGAAACTTTGAGTGGGATGTTGCCCAGTCGCTATGGATTAAAGAACACCTGGATTTGCTAACTACGGATGAAAAGGAAATACTTCAGTTTTTTATCGGAGGTTTTGAAGAAGGACAGGAAACCTACAATCAGCTCAGAAAATCGGTAGTACATAACGACGCTAACGACAATAACATCATTGTCACGGAAGATTTGGTCCACCCCAGAGTGCGGGCATTTATAGACTATGGTGATGCCATCCATACCCAGATTATAAATGATGTGGCAATAACCTGCGCCTATGCGGTAATGCACCATAACGACCCCCTTACAGCAGCTTTGCCAATCGTAAGGGGTTATCATTTTTCTTTTCAGTTAAAGGAGGAAGATGTATTGCATTTGTATTGGGCCATTGCCATGCGATTGGGGATTACAGTAACCAAATCGGCCTTGAATAAGATAAAGGAACCGGACAATACCTATTTGTTAGTGAGTGAGAAACCGGCTTGGGAAGTGCTCCGAAAATGGCGAAAAATCAATCCAGAATTTGCGCACTACAGCTTCCGACAGGCTTGTGGGTATGTGGGTCATCCAAAAAAAACAAAGTTTGAAACGTGGGCCAAAGCCAATTCCTTTCCCCTATCGAATTTGTTTCCCACCGTATTTAAGGACCAAGTGGAGCATTTGGATTTAAGTGTTTCCAGCACCTGGGTTGGGCATCAGGAAGAGTTCAATGACTTAGAACTACTTCAGTTTAAATTGGACCGACTTCAAAAACAACATCCAAATAAAATTTTGGCGGGTGGGTATTTAGAACCCCGTTCACTCTATACCACATCGGCCTATGATAAAATTGGCAATAGTGGAAGGGAAAGCAGAACTGTACATCTTGGAGTGGACTTTTGGCTTAGGGAGAACACCCCTGTCAATGCGCTTTTGGATGGGCAAGTGGTCACTGCTATCAATGACGCTGGAGATAAAGAGTATGGAGGGCTGGTAATTTTGAAGCACAACATGGATGGTTTCGAGTTTTATACCTTGTACGGCCATTTGATTCCTGAAAGCGCTACCAAGCATGAGGTTGGGAGCCAGATAAAAGCTGGAGAAAACATAGGTCTTTTGGGCAATTTTCCAGAGAATGGGAATTGGGCACCACATCTTCATTTCCAAATTATGTTGTCGATGCTTGATTATAAAGATGACTTTCCCGGGGTTGCTTACCCCAACCAGTTGAAGGTGTGGAAAGATTTATGTCCTGACCCCAACCATTTGTTCAAAGTCAAGGGTCTTGAACCGGTGACAAGCAATTCCAATTCGGAGCTAATCGAATATCGTAAAAAACATCTGGGCAAAAGTTTGAGCCTTCAGTACAAAACACCGATTAAGATGGTTCGGGGAGCAGGTCAATATCTCATTGACCAGTTGGGACGAAAATATCTGGATACGGTAAACAATGTGGCCCATGTAGGGCATGAAAATTTCAAGGTGGTAAAGGCGGGTCAGGCCCAAATGGCATTGCTCAATACCAATTCTCGCTATTTGCATGATAATATTAATGCCCTGGCGCAAGAACTTTTGGAAATACTACCTCCCGAACTTTCCGTATTACATTTTGTAAACTCAGGCAGCGAGGCCAATGAATTGGCCATTCGGATGGTTAAGGCCGCGACTGGGGAAAAGGATATTATTGCCTCCGAGGTCGGGTACCATGGTAATTCCAATATGTGCGTTGATGTTAGTTCCTATAAGTTTGATGGAAAAGGCGGTGCAGGAGCTCCTGAACATACCCATATAATCCCTTTACCGGATGCGTTTCGCGGGAAATACCGAGGAGATAATACCGGAGATCTCTACACGAAGGAAGTTCAACATCGGATAGACGATATACGGGCCAAGGGAAGGGGCGTAGGAGGGTTTATCATCGAGTCCATAATCAGTTGTGGTGGTCAGATTGAACTTCCCCAGGGCTTTTTGGCCAAAGCTTTTGAACTGGTCCGGGCTGCTGGCGGATTGTGTATCTCGGACGAGGTACAGGTAGGCTGTGGCAGGGTAGGGAAAACCTTTTGGGGCTTTCAATTGCACGATGTGGTTCCAGATATCCTAACCATTGGTAAACCCTTGGGTAACGGACATCCGCTGGCTGCGGTTGCATGTACCCAAGAAGTAGCGGAGAAATTTGCCAATGGGATGGAGTACTTCAATACTTTCGGGGGAAACCCTGTCTCCTGTGCCATAGGAACGGAAGTGCTTAGAACCGTAAAAAGGGAAAATCTACAAGCACATGCGCTGGAGGTGGGTAATTTCCTAAAGCGGGAGTTAACGGCCCTGCGAAAAGATTACCCTATTATAGGCGACGTTCGGGGTCAAGGGTTGTTTTTAGGTTTTGAATTGGTTGACCAGCGAATGCAGCCTTTAGGAGAAAAAGCAGATTACCTTGCCAATCGTATGAAGGACCATGGCATCCTAATGAGCACGGATGGCCCTGACCATAACGTTTTAAAGATTAAGCCGCCAATGGTCTTTACCAAAGAGAATGCTGGGGAGCTAGTTTTCTACCTTAAGAAAGTTTTTGCAGAAGATTACATGCAGGCATAAATTCATAACATCCGATGAGAAAAATTATCCCCTTGGTTCTTGCTATATCAATATTGGGTTGTAAGAAC
>JBCCUY010000288.1:0-4649 GCA_039196145.1 Bacteroidota bacterium | reverse complement strand
TCCCGCCAAAAACACCTGCGATGCACATGGGTTTTTCGCTATCGCAAATCATTAGGTCATCCTCGTGCAATTCACGTTCTACCTCGTCCAAAGTCACAAACTTGGTTCCCGCGGGCAACGTCCTGACTTCAATTTTTCCTCCTTTTATCTTGTTTGCGTCAAAGGCATGCAGTGGTTGTCCCAATTCATGTAGCACATAGTTGGTCACGTCCACCACATTGTTGATGGGAGAAAGACCAATGGCCTTCAATCGGTTCTTTAACCAGTCAGGGGATTCCTGGACAATGATATTGCTTATGGTCACCCCACAATATCTCGGTGCCAATTGGCTGTTTTCAACCTCCACATCGATTTTTAGGGATCTGTTATCAATCAAGAAGTTACTGGTGGAAGGGGTAAGCAATCCCTTTTGTATTTCCTGCTGCTCCAATCCGGCCTTTAAATCCCTGGCCACCCCAAAATGACTCATTGCATCTGCTCTGTTGGGTGTAAGGCCAATTTCAAAAACTTGATCTTTTTCAATCTCAAAAACTTCGGCGCAAGGGGTACCGACTTCCAACACCTCGCTGAGCACCATAATGCCATCATGGCTTTCACCCAAGCCAAGTTCATCCTCCGCACAGATCATCCCATGGCTTTCCTCTCCACGTATCTTCCCTTTTTTAATTTGCCAGGCTTCCCCTTCTTTACTATACAGAGTAGTTCCAATGGTGGCAACAGGTACCTTTTGCCCGGCTTCTACATTGGGCGCACCACATACAATTTGAACCGGGGTGCTTTGACCGATATCTACGGTGGTAAGTTTAAGTCGATCTGCATTGGGGTGTTTATCGCAGGTGAGAACGTGTCCTACGACCACACCTTCCAACCCACCTTGGACGGATTCAAATTTGGAGATTCCCTCAACCTCTAGACCAAGATCCGTCAGTAACTCTCCGGTCTTGTCGGCGTCCCAATCAATTTGTAAAAACTGTTTTAACCAGTTGTAAGAAATCTTCATACCCCAAATTTAAAGTGGACAAAGATAAAACAATAGGTCAACAGATTCAACGGAAATATGGGCGGTATGATGAAGCCAATGTAAGTTCTCCACAGGATTTACGATATTTAAGTCAAATATCCACACCATGAAAAGATTTTGGTTTATAGTTCTTGTCCCCATTCTTTTATTTTTTTCCTGCAAAGAGGAGAAGAAATCCTTAAATCTAGGGGATTGGTGGGCAACCATGGACGTTTCTCCAACAGAGAATCTTCCATTCAATTTCAACTTGTCCAAAAATGCAGAGGGTAGCTATATTATGAAAATGTATAATGCTGATGAGGAAGTGGTCGTTGATGAAATCACTCTTACCCAAGATTCCATCCATATTAAAATGCCCATTTTTGAAGGGTACATTTTGGGAACCTACGATGAAAATGGGATTCAGGGCAATTTCATCAAGGAAAGTCTAAACCGGGTGGTGCCGTTTAGCGCCATGTTCGGAAAGCGGAATCGGTTTAAGGTAGAGGAGGAGCCGATAAGTAACATTTCCGGAATTTGGGAGACCCATTTTGATTATGACACGGACAATCCCTATCAGGCCAAGGGTATTTTTATGCAGAACGGAAATGATGTCACAGGGACATTCAGAACAAAAACGGGGGACTATAGGTTTTTGGAAGGGGTGGTCAGTGGTGATACGCTAAAACTTTCGGCGTTTGATGGTGCGCATGTGTTTTTGTTTACGGCCCAGGTTACCGATAGTACCCTGAACGGCCTATTCTATTCAGGAAATCACTCTGTGGAGAAATTTACCGCATCCAGAAATGAAGCCTTTGAGTTACCCGATGCCAATACCTTGACCTATTTAAAGGAAGGATACGATAAATTCAACTTTAGCTTTCCTGACGAAAGGGGAACCACGGTCAGTTTAACGGATAGTCGCTTCCAAAACAAGGTCACCTTGGTACAAATTATGGGAACTTGGTGTCCAAACTGTTTGGATGAGACCCGGTTTTATGTCGATTTTTTGGAGAAAAACCCGGGGTTGGAGGTAGAGTTTGTGGCATTGGCCTTTGAATATGCCAAGACCAAGGAAAAGGCTTTTGAAGGGATTGCACGTTTGAAGGAGCGGACTAGCGTTCCTTATCCCATAGTATTGGCTCAATATGGAACATCCAACAAACAAAAGGCCAATGAAAAATTGCCTATGCTCAATCATGTACTGTCTTATCCCACAACTATATACATAGATAAACAAGGCGAGGTAAAAAAAATCCATACCGGATTTAATGGACCTGCTACGGGCAAAAAGTTTGAAGCATTTAAAGAAGAATTCAGTCAAACCATTCAGGAACTGACTTCAGGAGAGGGAAGTCCCTCTAAATAATTGTAGATTTTCCCAAATCGATGTTTTCATCGTTCATATTGAAATCATCGTCACTATCCACAATGTTCTCGGCAATAAAATCCCCTACATGGTTGGTCCCGTATTGGCTTTTAGAATCTAAATCCGGGGTAACAATACCCTTTTTTAGGGATTTGTCCACGGCCTCCCTAACTGCCATGGCTTCCTCGAAAAGTTTGAAGTGTTCCAGCAACATGGCTGCGGACAAGATGGAAGCTATAGGATTGGCAATATCCTGTCCCTTAGCCTGGGGATAAGAGCCATGAATGGGTTCAAACATTGCATTATCAGTGCCTACCGACGCTGAAGCTAATAAGCCTATGGATCCTCCGATGACACTGCCCTCGTCGGAAATGATATCCCCAAACATATTTTCCGTCAAAATCACATCAAATTGACTCGGGTTGAGAATGATTTGCATGGCAGCATTGTCAACAAACATATATTCGAGCTTGACCTCTGGGTAACTTTCCCCAATTTTTGAAACCACCTTACGCCATAGTCTCGATGACTCCAAAACATTGGCTTTATCCACCAATGTAAGCTTGTTTTTTCGATTTTTTGCTGCTTTGAATGCGAGGTGGGCAACACGACTTATTTCCTTTTCAGTGTACGAACACAAATCAGAAGCCTCCGTGCCTTCAGCATTTATTTTCTTTTCACCAAAATAGATACCTCCAGTTAACTCCCTATAAATGGTAAAGTCCGTTCCGGAAATGATCTCTGGCTTAAGGGGGGAGTTTTTTATGAGTTTAGGAAAGACTTTTACAGGTCGAATATTGGCAAAAAGACCCAATTCTTTGCGTAGTTTCAATAGGCCCTGTTCTGGTCGAACCTTGGCATCTGGATTGTTATCGTATTTGGGATCGCCTATGGCTCCAAACAGAACCGCATCGGCTTCCATGCAAAGATTCAGGGTTTTCTCCGGTAATGGATCTGCATGTTTATCAATGGCAATGGCTCCGACCGGGGCTTCTCGATACACAAAATTGTGATTGAAGGTTTCTTCAACAGCCTGTAAGCACTTCACAGCCTGACTTAAGACCTCGGGTCCTATACCATCTCCCGCCAGCAATGCAATTTTCAAGTTCATCTAATGGTATTTATTCCGATTAAAGGGGAAGATTACGCCATGCTTTGGATGGAAACATCGCTGGTCTCCACAATTTGATGGATGTCCTCATCCATGATCTCTTTTTTCTGATCGGCAAACTTTAAAAAGTTCTCGTAGACCACATCCAACTGAAGTTTGGTAAGCTCGTAGCCCACATTTTTTGCCCTATAGGCCAAAGCCGCACGGCCACTTCTTGCTGTCAACACAATGGAGGATTCACTTACCCCTACATCTTTCGGGTCAATGATTTCGTAGGTCTCACGTTGTTTGATCACCCCATCCTGGTGGATGCCAGAGCTGTGCGCAAAGGCGTTGGAGCCAACAATGGCTTTATTAGGCTGCACTGGCATTCCCATTTTTTGCGATACCATTTGGCTGGTATCCAAAAGCAACTGACTGTTGATATCGGTATCGAGATTCAGATAAGGGTGCTGCCTCAAAATCATCACAACTTCTTCCAACGAGGTATTTCCTGCACGCTCTCCAATTCCGTTGATAGTACATTCAATTTGGCGAGCTCCATTGATAACTCCTGCGATGGAATTGGCAGTAGCTAGACCCAAATCGTTGTGGCAGTGACAAGAAAGAATGGCTTTGTCTATCCCTGTGACATTTTCCTTAAGGTATTTCATTTTGGCACCGTATTCCTCAGGAAGGCAATAGCCCGTGGTATCTGGAATGTTCAACACGGTAGCACCAGCTTTGATAACGGCTTCGCAGACCTGGGCCAAAAAGTCATTGTCGGTCCTACCTGCATCCTCGGCGTAGAATTCAACATCCTCCACAAAAGACTTGGCATAGGCCACAGCTTCCACGGCCCGTTCAATAATTTTCTCGCGAGTGGAGTTGAACTTATATTGGATATGGGAATCCGAAGTTCCGATTCCAGTATGTATTCTAGGGCGCTTTGCAATTTTTATTGCATCGGCAGCCACTTCAATATCTTTTTTAACGGCTCTGGTAAGACCACATACCGTTGCATTTTTTACGAGCTTGGCAATTTCATGGACTGAATTAAAGTCGCCCGGACTGGAGATGGGAAAGCCGGCCTCGATAATATCCACCCCCAATTCATCCAAACGCTCAGCTATGACCAATTTTTGGGTGGTGTCCAATTTACAACCCGGAACCTGTTCCCCGTCTCTTAG
>JBCCUY010000287.1:0-4669 GCA_039196145.1 Bacteroidota bacterium | reverse complement strand
CCTCCTTTAAGATTCTTCGTTCCTTAATTCCCGTCCTGGTGGTAATCCATTCATCGTTGGTGTCCACCATGGTCTCAAGCACTTTGTTGGATAACACAAAGTCTGGAACATAACCCCCCACAGCCGTGATAGCTGCTGTTGTTTTTTTCATATTAGTGTCTTTTTTTGCCAAAAACGTTCAAATTTGACCCAAAAGCTGTGAAAATTAGTCATTTTATATGACTTATTGACTAAAATCGATTTTTTTTGGACTTAACCAAGGTCCATAAAAAAACTCCCGTTGTTAAGCAACGGGAGTTGAGTTTTTATTGTAAGGAATCCACCATTAGGCAGCAGTCTCCTCTTCGGTTTTGTCGATCAAAACCTGGCCACGGTAATACAATTTACCTTCGTGCCAGTGTGCTCTGTGGTACAAATGCATTTCCCCTGTTACCGAATCCTTGGCAATAGTAGGAGCGGTAGCTTTGTAATGGGTTCTTCTTTTGTCCCTTCTTGTTCTTGATATTTTTCTTTTAGGATGCGCCATTTATAACCTATTTATCCGTTAGTAACTTCTTTAAATCGTCCCATCTGGGATCTGTATTGTCTGATGTTTCTTTGACTTCTTTTGGCTGAAGTTCCTCCAGCTTATCCAAGATTTCTGATTTTAAAGTCCCGTCCAACACACCTGGATGTGTTCTTTTTGGAGGAACCGCCAATACCAGCATTTCATAAATATACTGGGCGATATTGATTCGGTACTCGCCGTGGGGAATGATTAAAATTTCGTCATTTTCATCATTATACTCCTCCCCAAACTTTATTACAAGGTGTAGATCGGAAGCAATTGGCAAATCAAAAGGTTCGCCAGTTACATCACAGTCCACGTTTACCGAACCCTGGGCTTCCATGTTCAGCTCCATCATATTGTTCATTTTGTCCAATATGGTGGTCAATACTATAGAAGCACCGTTGAATTCTTGGTAATCAAAAGATTCAAAGAACGTATTGTCAATGATGTACTCAAACTCGTGTTTCCCTAACTTTAATCCCGAAAAAGGAATAAAAAACTCCTTTAGCTCCATCATTTATACACTTAAGGTTTGTGTACCAGCCCTTAAAGGCGGGGGCAAAGATACTACTTATTTGTAAAACTACAATTCAATTGCCATAATTATGGCCCTCTTCAAGAAATTTTAACTCGCCCGCTTGGTCTTTTGCTTTTGCAAGGGGTTTTTCGTGAGGTTTCCGTACTCTTCTCGATTGCGGAAAACCTGTATTGCGGTAAAAACAGCTTCTTTAAACGAACTTTCATCTGCCTCGCCCTTTCCGGCAATTTCATAGGCCGTTCCATGGTCCGGCGATGTACGAACCTTATCCAATCCTGCGGTATAGTTTACTCCTTTTCCAAACGAAAGTGTTTTAAAGGGAATAAGTCCCTGATCGTGATAGGCCGCCAGAATGGCGTCAAATTTTTCATGTGAATTGGAACCGAAAAAGCTGTCCGCGGAATACGGGCCATACACCAAGGTTCCCTTATCAAACAATTCCTGAATGGTTGGCTTAAGAATTTTATCATCCTCCTCACCAATGGTTCCATTATCCCCACTATGTGGGTTAATGCCCAAGAGTGCAATTTTTGGTCTTCGAATCCTGAAATCCATTTGTAAAGATTTCACCATAGTATCCACCTTATCCCGAATTAGTTTGGGCGTTATGGCCTGCGCCACATCCTTGACGGCTATATGATCCGTTAGCAGACCTATCCTAAGATTGTCCGTGACCATAAACATGAGGCTCTCACCCTGCAGCTCCTTCGCCAAAAAATCCGTGTGTCCAGGAAATTTAAAGTCGTCAGCTTGAATGTTATTTTTATTGATCGGTGCGGTGACAAGCACATCTATCTTTCCCTGTTTTAAAGCATTCACCGCGGCCCGTAGCGATTTAATCGCATATTTACCCCCCTCTTCGGTGGCTTTGCCAAACTCAATTGCGGGGACCTCTTTCCAGACATTGACAATGTTAATTTTGCCTTCCACAACTTGGGAAGCGTCCCGAACCCCATTGAATCCAACATTAAGTCCCAAATCTGTCTTTTGTTGGGAAATAGTTTTGTTAGAAGCAAAAATGACAGGAGTGCAAAAATCCATCATCCTGGGGTCCAAAAAAGTTTTAAGCGCAACTTCACATCCAATTCCATTTAAATCCCCAATGGATATCCCCAGTTTTATTTTTCCAGATTCCTTCATAAAATCAATGCTGATATAGCTACTTTTACAATACAAAACTACTCAATTAAAAAGACTCATGTTTACAGGTATTATTGAGACCTTGGGAACGGTTGAAGCCTTGGAAAAGGAGGCCGGGAATTTGCATATAACTGTGTCGGCAGAAATCAGTGATGAGCTTAAAATTGACCAAAGTGTTGCCCACAATGGGGTTTGTCTTACCGTTGTTTCCCTTTCGGACAGTTCCTATACGGTTACCGCCATTGATGAAACCTTGGCAAAGACAAATTTGGGAGATTTGGGAATCGGAGATGCCATAAATCTGGAACGTGCAATGGTACTTGGGGCTAGGCTGGATGGGCATATTGTTCAAGGGCATGTTGACCAGACCGCCCAATGCGTAGCAGTTGAAGAAAAAGAGGGTAGTTGGATCTATAGCTTCTCTTATGATTCCAGCTTAAACAATGTTACCATTGAAAAGGGCTCCATAACTGTGGATGGCGTAAGTCTTACCGTTGTGGATTCCCAAAAAGATGGGTTCAGCGTTGCGATAATCCCTTATACCCATGAACACACAAGATTTCATTCGTATGTCAAAGGAACCACGGTAAACCTAGAGTTTGACGTTATCGGGAAATATGTGTCGCGATTGATGGAAATCAGGAACTAAATCCTGACATTGCTATCAGACCTTGATGAAAATTTTTCTTTTGTAGAGCACATACGCCAGCAGGCAGTAGAAAGCAACAACCCCAAGCCCATATAGTAGCGAGGAGAGTTCCATGGGCATAAAGTCGTGCACGAAGATATTGTTGAACAGCCACCCATGCACTGAAGTTTCGCCGTCTATCTTAATTGAATAGAATAGTTTGGTAATAAAGCTGGAAAGAAAATACACCACAATGGCATTGGCGCCCGCATACCTGAAAATACTTCCGAATTTTACTCCTTTCACATCGGTCAAGAAATAGATCAAGGCCAGAACCAAATTGGCCCAGCCGGCTGTGACCAGCACAAAACTACTTGTCCAAAGTGCCTTGTTTATAGGGAAAAACAAATCCCATACATGACCTAAAACAACCATTCCAATACCAAGAAGTACCATAAGTTTGGTTTTGTCTTCCCGTTTAGAGGTTAGAATCAGACCTGTGAATATCCCCAATAGTGAGCTCACTATTGCGGGTATGGTGCTCAATAAACCCTCTGGGTCGTAATCCGGTTTGTAGTTGTGGGTGCCGAATACTTTTACGTCAACATAGTTGGCCAAATTATGCGGCGCCCTTTCCAAAGTAGATACGACTCCATCAACTGGAATCAGCATCATTATGGCCCAGTATCCCAAAAGAAGTGCTACGGAAAGTGCCACGAGCTTTTTCCAATCCAAGTTCAAAAACAAAACAGCTGCAAAGAAGAAAACCACCCCGATTCGTTGTAGTACTCCTGGAAACCGAATGGCCGCGAATTCCTTAATAAAAGGAAAACTAATGGTAAAGGCACCCAGAAATAGGCCCAAGCCAATTAATTTAAGGGCTCTAATTGAAATCTTTTTATAGGTTCTGGCGGTAGCCTCCTTACCCCTATAGGCAAAGACTATGGAAGTTCCCACAATGAATAAGAAAAAGGGGAATACCAAGTCTGTTGGGGTGTAACCATGCCATTTGGCATGGAGCAATGGGGCATACACATTGGACCAGGTTCCCGGAGTGTTTACCAGAATCATTAAAATAATGGTGGCTCCCCTAAAAATGTCTACTGATAGTACCCTGTTTTTCATACTTTGATTATAAGACGGTGTCTTTCATTTTTCGCCAAGCTCTAATGAGCAAAATCCCTGAAGCCAAGGCAATTGCAGACATTACCATTGCCGAGGTTGTTTTCCCATAAATCCAGTGTCCTGTTGAGAACATCAATGAATATATTAAAACAACACCGAGTAGCATAGCTCCGATTCCGGAGGGAACGCTCCATTTTTCACCCGTATCTATCTCAACACCCGAAGCTTTTGCCTCGTCAACCACCTTTGCCCAACCTGGGCCTCCAGGTTGTATTTTTTTATAAAACGACTGCAGTACATCTTTAGATTCGGGCTGCGTGACAAAAGTTGCGGTCAGCCAGATTATACTTGTAACTATCATCACAAAAGGAATCTCTCCCCAATCAGGAAAAATTCCGCCTTCAGTAGCAAACAAAAATGGTCCAAAAGGGGTTGCCTTCAACAGAATGGATAAAATACCGGAAGCGAACATGGCGGAAATCTCGGTCCAGGCATTGATTCGCCACCAAAACCACCGAAGGATAAAAATGAGCCCTGTCCCAGCTCCAAAAAGCAAAAGCATGTCAAAAATTTGCATGGCATTTTGCATGGCCAACGCTAAAAAGGCACTTAGCACCATTAATATTACGGTAGACAAACGGCCCACATTAACCATTTGTTTTTCTGTAGCGGCTGGATTGATCTGTTT
>JBCCUY010000286.1:0-4676 GCA_039196145.1 Bacteroidota bacterium | reverse complement strand
GTGTTGTTTGGCTACTCCCTGGGGAAAGCGCAACGTCTTCTGAAACATCTTGACCCTTCCATTGGAAAGATTTTTACCCATGGGGCTGTAGAGAATATGAATGAGGTGATTCGAACCATAGTTCCTTTACCTGATACCGTTCAGATTACCAAAGAAACCCCCAAGTCAGCGCTACAGGGGAACCTTGTTTTAGCACCTCCATCGGCCCACGGAAGTACTTGGATTCGAAAAATGGTGCCCTATGTTACCGCTTCCGCCAGTGGTTGGATGGCGTTTCGAGGGGCCAGACGAAGAAGGGCCATTGATAAGGGTTTTGTATTGAGCGACCATTGTGATTGGCCCGGTTTGTTGGAAGCCATAAAATCAACAGGAACCGAAAAAGTCATCTGCACCCATGGCTACACTGAAATCTTTTCTCGATATCTGCGCGAACTGGGGTATGATGCACGAACGGAACAAACCCAATATGAAGGGGAGCTCGCCGAAATAGCTGCCCAAGAATCCGAAAAACAGCTTTCGGAATGAAGGATTTTGCCTCCCTTATCAAGACTTTGGACAGCACCAACAAGACCAATGTAAAGGTACAGGCCCTTGCCAATTACTTTGTCACCGCTTCTGATGAAGATAAAGTCTGGACCATTGCCATCCTTTCGCACAGAAGGCCTCCTAGACCGGTCAACACCACTCTTTTGCGGGAATGGGCCTCTGAATTGGCACATATTCCCCTCTGGTTATTTGAGGAAAGCTACCATATTGTTGGGGATTTGGCGGAGACCATTGCGCTGGTAGTGCCTTCGACCACTAAAAATCCAGACAAGTCATTGACCACCTACCTTCAAGAAATGTTGGCCTTAAAACCAAAATCTGAGACCGAAAAAAAACAGTACCTCCAACAAAATTGGTCACAGCTTACTTATTATGAACGATTTGTGTTCACCAAATTGATAACGGGTGGATTTCGCATTGGCGTAAGTCAAAAATTGATGACCAAAGCCCTATCCAAGGCCACTGAAATTGATGAGGACATCTTGGCCTATAAGCTTATGGGAAATTGGGATCCCAACACCATCACATACCAGAATTTGGTATTGGAGCAAAATGAAAGTGATTACCGCTCCAAACCTTACCCTTTTTATTTGGCCTATGCTTTGGAATCGGAACCCCAAACCCTGGGTGATGTTTCAGACTGGTCCGTTGAACATAAATGGGATGGTATTCGAGCACAGGTCATCATCAGAAACGATGAAATTTTCGTTTGGAGTCGAGGTGAAGAATTGGTTACGGATAAATATCCCGAGTTTCAAAAATTCATCCATACCATTCCAAATGGGACTGTCTTGGATGGAGAACTGCTCCCCTATTTTGAAAATCAAATCGGTTCTTTTAATGCGTTGCAAACCCGAATTGGTCGTAAAACCATATCAAAATCCTTGTTGGAAAAAACTCCGGTCATACTAAAAGCTTATGATCTTTTGGAATGGGAAGGCCAGGACCTAAGGGAATTCCCATTTGTGGAACGAAGAACCTTATTGGAACAGCTCCATAAAACTCTAACTGAAAAGGAACTCCCCCTCCTTCTCTCTGAACGGATGGACTTTTCTTCTTGGAACGAAGTAGCTAAAGAACGTGAACGGGCGCATCAAATGCGAAGTGAGGGCTTGATGCTAAAAAGAAAGGACTCGGCCTATCAAGTGGGTCGGAAAAAAGGAGACTGGTGGAAATGGAAAACCGACCCCTTTACGATCGATGCTGTACTTACCTATGCCATGCGAGGCCATGGAAGACGCAGTAACCTCTTTACAGATTATACCTTTGCTCTTTGGCAAGAAACGGAAACCGGAAAAAAGGAATTGGTAACTTTTGCCAAAGCGTATTCTGGCTTGACCGATGCCGAATTCCGGGAGGTAGATGCCTGGATCAAAAAAAATACGCTGGAACGTTTTGGCCCTGTTCGTAGTGTAACGCCCCAACATGTTTTTGAAATCGCCTTTGAGGGCATCGCACTTTCCAAAAGACATAAAAGCGGGGTTGCCACCCGTTTCCCTCGAATTTTACGGTGGAGAAAAGACAAAAAGATTGAAGAAGCGAATTCTTTAGAGGATATCAAGGCATTAATTCCGAATTCTGTGCAAGCGGAATGAAGGAATCTAAATAAAACATATTGTATACATTAGTTAGGGCTAACTGGACAGAAAAGATAAAAACGTTGAATCCCCTTTGATTTTAACTTCTATGAAAGGATACTGCTACATACTAACCAATAAAAACAAAACGGTACTTTACATAGGCGCAACCAATAATTTGGAAAGAAGAATCAGTGAACATAAACATGGGGTTTATAAAAATGCCTTTACCAAGAAATACAACTGTCATTTACTGGTATATTTTGAAGAGTTCGATGATGTAGCAGACGCTTTCGCAAGAGAAAAACAACTAAAAGCTGGCAATAGAAAACGAAAAGAAGGTTTGATAAACGAGATAAATCCTGATTGGGAAGACTTGTCGATTAACTGGTTCGATGAGAATTTTGAGTTGAGAAATGTAATTAAAACAGGCCCATAGGAAATTAAATAGCCCATTTCATGATTTTAGTCTTAACCATAAATTAAATTGCTTCATTGACACTCGCAATGTTATTTAAAATTGCCGAGAACTGGTTCCACCAACAAGGCTGGAAACCTTTTCCATTCCAAAAGCAGTCCTGGAGGGCCTTCTTGGAAGGGAAGCATGGGTTGTTGAATGCTCCCACTGGAAGTGGAAAAACATATGCGCTTTGGTTTCCCATCGTTTTAAATTACATCCAAAAGAATCCGGAATACCGAACCAAGCATAAAAAGGGACTGAAGGCCATCTGGATAACACCACTGAGAGCATTGTCCCAAGAAATAAAACAGTCTGCCGAGCGCATCACCCAAGACCTTGGCACCCAAATGACCGTAGGTATCAGAACTGGCGATACGTCAACCTCCGAGCGGGCCAAACAGAAGAAAAGCATGCCCGACCTCTTGATCACCACCCCGGAAAGTCTTCAATTGTTGTTGTCCTCCAAAGGCTATGACAAAGTCTTCAAGCATTGCTCTGCCATTGTTGTGGATGAATGGCACGAGCTTTTGGGGTCCAAAAGAGGGGTTCAAATGGAATTGGGACTTTCCCGCTTAAAAACTATCTGTACCGATTTACGGATTTGGGGCATCTCAGCCACCATTGGAAATTTGGAACAGGCTAGGGAAGTGCTTCTTGGACCTTCAAGCAAAGCTTTGGACAATTCGGTACTCGTCAAGGCCAACCTCAATAAGAAAATTACAGTACGTAGCATCATCCCAAAAAAAATGGAAACTTTTCCATGGAGTGGCCATCTGGGTCTTCACCTTATGGAAGATGTTGTTCCAATCATCAACAAGAGTAAAACCACCCTTCTTTTTACCAATACCCGCGGGCAGTGCGAAATTTGGTTTCAAAAAATTCTGGAAAAACACCCAGAGTACGCTGGGGAAATTGCCATGCACCACGGCAGTATCAACAAGGAAACCCGATTATGGGTAGAACAGGCCATACGAAATGAAAGTCTTAAAGCCGTGGTGTGCACCTCCAGCTTGGATTTGGGGGTCGATTTTGCCCCCGTCGAGACCGTAGTGCAAATTGGAGGTCCAAAAGGGGTAGCGCGTTTTTTGCAGCGTGCTGGGCGAAGTGGACATCGACCTGGCAAGGAAAGTGTAATTTACTTTTTGCCCACCCATGCCATTGAACTCATTGAGGCATCTGCCATGCAACAAGCAGTTATGAATGCTGCCGTGGAAGACCGTATTCCCTATTTGAACAGCTACGACGTGCTCATCCAATACCTAACCACCTTGGCAGTTTCCGATGGTTTTTATCCGGATGAAATCTATCCCGAAATACAACAGACATTCTGCTATCAAACCCTCACCAAGGAGACCTGGCAATGGTTACTCAATTTTTTGGTCATGGGTAGCCAAAGCCTCAAAACGTACGATGAATATAAAAAAGTTGAAGTGGAGGCCGATGGAAAGTTCAAAGTGAACAATTTGGCCATTGCCCGCAGACACCGTTTCCAGATTGGGACGATTGTTGGCGATGCCAGTCTCTCTGTTCGCTACCAAAAAGGTGGATATATCGGCACCATAGAAGAGTCGTTCATTTCCAAAATGAATCCCGGTGATGTATTCACCTTCGCTGGAAGAAATTTGGAATTCATTCGCATCAAGGGAATGACGGCCCAAGTCCGGAATTCCCCTAAACGGACCAACAAAATCCCCTCTTGGATGGGAGGCCGATTGAGCTTTTCAGCAAAGATGTCGGAGTTATTGCGGCAAGAACTCTATTCCGCTGAGTTGGAGTCAAAGTTCCAATCCCCCGAAATAGCTTCTTTGGCTCCCATGTTTGCCAAGCAACGGGAGGAAAGTATTGTCCCCAAGCCCAGTGAATTCCTTATTGAAACTTTTAAAACCAGAGACGGGTATCACCATATCTTTTATCCCTTTGAGGGGAGGGCCATCCATGAGGGAATGAGTAGTTTGCTGGCCTATCGGATTAGTTTGTTGACTCCCATTACCTGTTCCTTGGCCTTTAACGATTATGGCTTTGAGCTACTTTCGGATAAGGAAATCAACATCCAAGATGTATTGGATAATGACCTGTTTTCGCCAGAATATATG
>JBCCUY010000285.1:0-4682 GCA_039196145.1 Bacteroidota bacterium | reverse complement strand
GCCTAAACTTTTGTTGTGAACTTTCAAAAAGTTGTGGTGGAAAAGAAGAGGTGCTGCACTTCATCGGAGAACTCATACCAATGGTCTTTTCAACGATGAAATGAAACCATTCGTTATACGGTAAATTTCATCGACAAGCTCCCCACAAAGAAACCACACTGCAAGAAAAAGGAACCATGCTGTTAGCAGGTAGGTGAGAGAAGAAATAGTATTGTAGACCTAAAATTGAATATCTTGTAGTATTATTCCAAAACGTGGTCCGTCAGTATTTTATCCTCTTTTTTTTCATTTCGATTTTGGCCTTTCCACAATCGAAAGTAGATAGCATTCTCCAAAGCATGGAGGAAATGCCAGACGATAGCGCAAAGGTCAAAACCTATTTCGATCTCTTTTGGCAAGAATACCGAAGCGATTACCAAAGCGCCCATACCTACGCCTTGGCCGCCGAGGCGCTGACCAAAAAATTGGAACTCCCCTTTGAATATGCGGATGCCATCAGGGTAAAGAGTTTTGCACTTGTTGGTATGGGCAAGTATGACGAGGCCAAAAAGGCATTGGATAGATCCCTTGAGCTGTTCGAAGCTATGGATGACCGAAAAATGATCTCGGATGTCATGATTGAATTGGGAAGTCTTTTTCAAACCCGGTCCAATTTGGAGAAAGCGTTACAGTATTATTTGGACGCGTTGACGATTACCAGGGAAGTAGGCGAACAAAACTACGAGGCAAGGGCACTGAATTATATAGGCAGCATCTACAAACAGCAAAAACAGTACGACAAGTCCATTTCCAATTTTAAGAAGGCATTGGCCCTGGTTGAAATTTCAGATTTCAAACCCGGGATTTCGGCCTGCCTCACCAACATAGCCACCGTATATACCCTTACCGGCAACTATGATGAAGCGTTGACCTATCACCAAAAAGCGTTACAGCTTAAATTGGAGCTTGGGGACAAGTTGGGCCAAGGACGCGTGTTAAAAAACATTGCCGACCTTCAGAACCTCTTGAAAGATTATGGGCAGGCATCCATAAATTTTGAAAGGACTCTGGAACTGGCGCAGGAAATAGGGGACAAAAAACTATATGCCCAAGCTACCTATGGAAAAATGGAAACTGCATTTGCCCAGTCAAGATATGGGGATTGTATAGCGCTGGGCGAAAGGTTATTGGAACAAACGGACTCGCTTAAAAATTTGGAGTTAGAGGGAAACCTCCACAAACTGCTTTTTAAGTCTTATGGTAAACAAGGGGATTACGGCCGGGCTTTTGAGAAAGCTGCGAAATGGCAGGTGTTGTCCGATAGCCTATACAACGAAACCATTTTATCCGTCACCAACGAATTGGAGGCCAAGTACCAAAACGAACAGAAGAGCAAGGAGATAGAACTGCTCGCTTCTGAACGGGAGGTGCAGGAACTTCAGCTGGCCAATAGGGAGAAGGAACGTAACGCCATTATTGTTTTTGCCCTGCTGTTTTTGATCTTGGGAGTAATGCTCTATAATCAATATCGCATTAAGCAAAGAGCGAACAAGGAGCTTCGTGAGTTGGACGAACTGAAATCCAACTTCTTTGCCAATATTTCGCATGAGTTCCGTACACCTTTGACCCTGATAAAAGGCCCTATTGAACATCTGGAACAGAATCCGGAAGATCGGTTGGCGCAGCACGATGTAAAGATGATTCGTAGAAATACCAATAAGGTGCTTGGCCTGGTCAACCAGCTTTTGGAGCTTTCAAAAATAGACCAGGGCAAGTTGGAGCTTAAACCCACTGAAGGAGATTTGTTCCAATGCCTAAGGGCTGCGGTGTTTTCATTCAATTCGCACGCAGCGCAGCGCCATATGGATTATAGGGTGGAAATTCCCAACATGCCTTTCTGGGCATCCTTTGATCGTGACAAGCTCGAAAAAATTGTTTACAACCTTCTGAGTAATGCCTTTAAATTTAGTGATGATGGCACCTTGGTGAGCTTTTTGGCCGAGTATGGTGACGGCTATCTAAATCTACAGGTGTCTGATAGTGGCAAAGGGATTTCGGAGGATAAACTGCCATTTATTTTTGATCGATTTTATCAGGTGGATGGCGGTAGCACAAGGGAACGCGGTGGTTCCGGGATTGGACTTTCGCTTTCAAAGGATTTGGTTGCATTGATGGATGGGACCATTACCGTTTCCAGCGAAGAGGGGAAAGGCACATTTTTTACCGTGCAACTCCCTATCATAAAAATTGAAACAAGGGAGAAAGCAGTGGTTTCCAACAATGAAATGAAAGGGAAACGGGAAGCACAACATACCTTTAAGTTTGCCAAACCCGACAGCCGAAAATTGCCACAAATTCTTTTGGTTGAGGACAATGCCGATATGCGGCAGTTTATAAAAGCGAATCTTTTGGGATCCTATCGAATAACGGAGGCGCATAACGGCATCGAAGGATTGGAAAAGGCAAGAATCGGGGGACCCGATCTCATAATAACAGATTTGATGATGCCGAAAATGGATGGGATTGAACTTTGCCAAACCTTAAAAAATGATTTGCAAACAAGCCATTTGCCCATCATCATGCTCACCGCCAAGGCTGGCATGGAAAATAAGATCGAGGGATTGGAAAGTGGTGCTGACGAGTATTTGACCAAGCCATTTGATGCCTCCGAACTCCAAGCCAGGGTCAAGAATTTGATTGCGCAAAGGGAACGCCTCAAACAACATTTTTCCGATTTCGAAAATAAGGTGGAACCCGGAAAGGTCGCCACCTCCTCCCTAGATGAAAAATTTCTTGTAAAACTACTTGAGGTATTGGAAAAAGAACATTCCAACCCGCAGTTTGGAGTTTCTCAAATGCAAGACCTAATGGCCATGAGCAAAACACAATTGCATCGAAAATTGAAGGCCCTAACCGATGAATCCCCTGGGGAACTGCTTCGAAATTTTAGGTTAAAAAGGGCCGCGCAATTACTTTCCAGCAAAACCGATTCGGTTACCCAAGTTGCCTATCAGGTAGGCTTTAACAACCTCTCCTATTTTGCCAAATGCTTTAAAACGCTCTATGGCGTTTCTCCTTCTTCCTATTAAAGGCATCTGGGAACTTTTGTGTTATCATCTGGGATTAAACTGTCAGCACAAAACCGATACTGCTGCTAGTTTTGGAGTGATTCCAAAGCGTCCCCATTATGTTCAACACCAATACTTTTATGATGAGAAAATCAATTTTGTTATCAATGACCTTGATCTTGCCCATGTTGGCCCTGCAAGCACAAGACGTTCAATTTGGGGCCAAGGCAGGACCAAACTTTGCCATCATCCAACCTGATTTAAATGACCCAACAACCCGGACCGCTTTGCATTTGGGAGGAGTTGCGGAAGTTTCACTTTCGGAAAAATTTTCCATTCAACCTGAACTTTTGTTCTCTGCACAGGGCACAAAAGATGAATCTGATGATGATGAGACCGTGCGATTGAATTATTTGAACCTGCCCATTTTGGCCAAGTTTTATGTAGCGGAGAACCTGAGTCTTGAAGCAGGACCCCAAATTGGGATTTTGCTCAAGGCCGAGGTCGAGGACGACGGAGAAACCATAGACATAAAGGACAATACCAAATCCACAGATTTAGGAATCGCCTTTGGGCTGGGGTATAAATTGGATAATGGGCTTAATTTCGGAGCACGATATACCTTGGGCTCTGATATCAATGATGTTGATGGGGACCCGGACAAATTCACCAATCGAGTGTTTCAGCTGTTTGTTGGATATTTTTTTAAGTGAAATAGTTTAAATATTTCCCGGGCTTAATCAATACTGGTCCAAATGCTCTGGATATAAAAAGTTATTGTACGGAAAGCGGGTTACATGGATATCGCGAACCTCATTGTAGACCCGCTTTCTAAATTCGTCCAGATTTTCCTTGTTGAGCGCAGAGATAAAAAGTGCTCGATCACCAATCTTACTGAACCAGGTTTTTTTCCATTCCTCTATGGTAAAATGCGAACTGGTTCTTTCGGTGACCAAATCATCCTCTTCCAAAATTTCAGGTTGGTATCTATCTATTTTATTAAAGACCATAATGGTCTTTTTGTCCACACTTTTGATTTCATCCAAGATTTTGTTCACGGAATCAATGTGTTCTTCAAAATTGGGATGGGAGATGTCCACCACATGCAAAAGCAAGTCGGCCTCACGGACTTCATCCAAGGTGCTTTTAAAACTTTCCACCAATTGGGTAGGCAACTTGCGGATGAACCCTACCGTATCGCTTAATAAAAAAGGAAGGTTGCCGATAACCACTTTTCGGACCGTAGTGTCCAAGGTGGCAAAGAGTTTGTTTTCAGCGAACACATCGCTTTTACTGATTACGTTCATTAGTGTGGACTTGCCCACGTTGGTATACCCCACGAGGGCCACACGAACCAAAGCGCCGCGGTTACCTCTTTGGGTTTCCATTTGGCGATCAATTTTTGATAACTTCTTTTTCAGCAGGGCAATCCGATCACGAACAATTCGCCTATCGGTTTCAATTTCTGTTTCCCCGGGCCCGCGCATTCCAATACCACCACGTTGTCTTTCCAAGTGGGTCCAGAGTCCCGTCAGGCGAGGCAGAAGGTATTCATATTGTGCCAATTCTACTTGGGTGCGGGCATAGCTGGTCTTGGCCCGTTGCGCAAAAATGTCCAAGATTAAACTGGTACGG
>JBCCUY010000284.1:0-4685 GCA_039196145.1 Bacteroidota bacterium | reverse complement strand
TTTCAAATACATAAGGAGCTATCTCATTGCCAGGAGAATTGACCCTAGGTCCCAAATTAATGGGGGCCGACATAATCTGACCGCGGTTGGTGTGCACATAATATATGTCCGTTCCTCCGTATCCATCCTCAAAATTTGCAGAGAAATATAACTTATCATTTTCTTCATCATAGAAAGGATAATAAAATGAAGTGCTCAAGTCCTTAAGAAGCAACCGAAACGGGCCATCTTTGACCTGCATTCCTATGGCAAGGGCATTTTTACCATTTTCGTTAAACGCCAATTCCCCGCCTTCTGTATTGGACAATACATAAAAGATGCTTTGTAATTTTTGTGAATAGAAAGGTGTAGCCTTGTGATAATCCGATCTAGGGATTTCTTCAAAAGGGTCAGCAAGATCAATCTGTCCCGATGGCTTTAGACTCCCCTTAAAAATGTTCAAGTATCCTTCTCCTGTCGGAACATACCTTCTCTTTTTACTTTGGGTTCTGCCGCTTGAGAAAAGTAAGTTGTCTTCATAAAACGAAGGTGAAAAATCCGATTGGGTACTATTGGCTTCCAAATTAAATATTTGAAAATCCAAAGCTTCGTTATCACTACCGGACAACAACTCTGAATTAAACTGAAAATTCTCAAGGAATTCTTGATTAAAACTTGAAGATTTAGCAGCTAAGAAAGCTTCCATACGATTCCTATTTGAGGTCTTGGAAAAGCTCTGCAACATTTTATTAAAGTGATGGTTTCCCAGTAGTGTGTCCTTCTTGTATAGCTCAAAATATACTTCGGAAGCTTTATCAAAATTATTGGTCTTGTAATAGGAATCCGCCAAGTTTAAATATTGTTTTAAACTGATGGTGCCCTCGGTCAAATCTTGTTCATAAGCTGCTATAGCTCTTTGGTATTCGTATTGAAAAAAGTAATTGTCTCCTTTAGAAGCCTTACTTTGACCATATCCCACTGATAAAACAAACAAGAGGCTAGACAAGATTGATATGTTTTGTTTTTTTACCATAACTAGAAGAATCTGGGAGAATCTATTTGCTTCGGTTTGCCTTTAAGGTTTTTTTCCTTATTTCTGTTTCTAGAGCCCCTATTGGAATTTCCCCGTCCAATATAAAATTTCAAAATAACCTCATGCGACCCTCCACTGAACTCACCTAATCCATTTGTATTGTAGTCATAGGAGTAACCAACAAATAGTGAATTGGACACTTGAAATCCTGCCAAACCACTAACGGCATTGTCAAAACGGTAAGATCCACCAACCGTTAAGGCATCGATAAATTGAAAATTAGCCGATAAATTCACATTTACGGGAGAACCCTGCAAATAATTGAGTAAAAGTGCAGGCTTGAATTTGGTTCTCTCCGCTAATTGAAAAACATATCCTCCAATAAAATTGAATTGTAGGTTGTCTTCAACAACCGTGGCCACTTCATCATTATAAAGGCCATTGGTCAGGAAATTGGGAACAGAAAGTCCTAAATACCAATCTTCTTCATACATAAAGAGTCCAGCCCCCACTGTCGGATAAAAGTTACTGAAATTATCTCCAACTATAGAAGGGTCTGATGGGTCCACAAAACTTCCTTCAGAATAGTCTAAATTCAAAAAAGACCCCCCAGCAACCATTCCAAAAGACAATTTGGTAGCGTCCGAGAGGTTTACTTGATATGAATACGATATATTGGCATATGTCTGTTTAGATGGACCAAGTTCATCAAGGACAACATTTAGACCAATACCCGTGCGTTCATTGGATAAAGGAACATTTACTCCTAATCGCATTGTGGTAGGAGCGCCGGGAATGTCGACCCATTGCGCCCTGTACAGTCCTGAAATATCAGGATCTTCAACAGTGCCTACATAGGCTGGATTGAAACTTCCAATATTATACATGTATTGGGTGTATTGGGGCTCTTTCTGAGCCCATGAGACTCCAACCACTCCAATGAACATAAAAACCAATAACTTATATGGATATAATCCCATTTTTCGAGGCATAAGACCTATCTGATTATTTGAATCCAACCTTTAACCGCTTCTCTACCATCTCCTAAATCCAAGACGTAAAAATATGTGCCCTTTGGCAAATCAGTGCCACTTCTAGTTCCATCCCACGAACTATCATACCCCTGCATCTCAAATACGCTATTGCCATATCGATCAAAAATTTGAAGATTGTTATTTGGAAAATCTTGATGGTTTACAAGTACCAAAGTATCGTTGATTCCATCCCCATTGTTTGGAGAGAAAATGTTGCACAAGGTTCCAGGAGTCTCACATGGACTTTGATTAACCTGAATAAAAACTGATGCTGAGTTGTTTGAAGCTACCCCATCTATTGGAAATGAGCTTGCAATAGTTGCCGTATTTTGCAGTGTCGTTGGTATAATTACGCGAACTATCAATTCCAAAGTAACCACTTGTTCCGATGTCATTTCAACGATATCCCATATACCCGTTACCGGATCATAACTACCAGCAGAAGTGGTATGGGAAACATATTCGAAGCCTGTGTCTCCACCAATAATTTCATTTACCACAACATCCCGCACCCTATCCATTGTTGTATTTTCAATGGTAATTGTAAATGTAATGTTGCTATCAAGCAAAGGTGTCAGCCTATTAACCTCTTTGGTTATAGCTAAATCTATTGGATCGGGGTTACAAGCAGGGGTTAAGAAAGGATCACAATCATCTAATGGGTCTGAAGCATTTTCTGGAACGGCCGTAGTTGTGGGATTGTCAACCACTAGTACTTCTTCGCCATCCGTGAGTCCGTCATCATCAGTATCTGCATCATTTGGAGATGTTCCCAAACTAAGCTCTTCCCCATCTGTAAGTCCGTCACCATCAGAATCCACAAAACAATCAGTTACTGGAATTGTAATCTGAATGGAACTATCCACGCAAGGGGCAACTGCTCCTGTTGTGGAGAACTCAAAAACATAATCTCCATCCGGGAGTCCCTCAAAATCGATCGTATTGCCAGCACCGATGGACAATGTGCCACCAGATGGATCTGTGATTATAGTCCAAGACCCTGTATCTTCTCCTGTTAAGGTATCATCCAAATCAATACTGGTAGGGCCGCCATTTCCCGCAACATTGCAAGCTAAAATGTTAACCGGCGTTCCAGTTGACGGGCTTGGATTTATGGTTGCCACCACTTCTGTTCTTGCAGAATTGCAACCATTGGCCGATGCCTCAACAAAAAAGGAAGTTGTGGTTGAAATGCTTGGGGTTTCAAAACTATTCCCGGTACCTATAAGTGTTCCGCCAGTAGCGCTGTCGTACCAATTAAGATTTGCGGCATCATCACTGGAAGTGGCCATTAAGGTTAATGTTCCTTCTCCACAACGTGAATCCGGAGAGGTACTTGCCACATCAGGTGTCAGATTCAAGGCCAATGTCACTGTCAATGTGGGGCTGGCACATCCATTCACAGCATCATAGAAAAAACCAAAATAAGAACCTGGAGCTATCACATTACTACTTCTATGCGCAATTACTTCAAGCGGGTCAGGATTTGTACTCCATGTTAGCACGCTACCTGGAGGGGCGGAATTGGTTACATAAAGATCTAAATCAGCAGAAACTAAATCGCAGAATTCGAGTGGTTGATTGGTATCCAAACTAGGTGCTGTAGTTCCTGCGTCACAGGGTGTTGAACAGTCAATAACGCTTATTGTTAGAACTGAAGCTTGGTTTACACAAGGTGCTACTGCTCCTGTAGTTGTATAGGTAAATTCATAATCACCTTCGGGCTGACCATTAAAGTTTACAATATTACTGGCATTAATTGTTATAGCAGCTCCGCCTGGCGCACTGGTCAGGGACCACGCTCCAGCATCAGCCCCGGTCAACTGATCGTCTAAATCAATTATGCTGTTCCCTTCTCCTGAATCACTGCAGGCGGATTCATTTGTAGCCGTTCCTGCGGAGGGCGTTGTGCTTGCCGTAATGGTAACCATCAATGTAGGACTTGCACAATCATTTAGAGCATCATAAAAGAATCCATAATAAGTCCCCCCAGAAGTTATGGTACTCGTTGGAAGAAAATCAGCAGTGACTGCTGTGTTAGAATTTATGCTCCATCTCAAAGTAGATCCGGCAGGAGCCGCGTTGGTAACATAATTATCCAAGTCTTGCACAAAGGCGTCACAAAATTCTGTAATTGCTAGGCCATTTAAAATTGGAGCCGTAACACCTGCACTACAGTTATCATCGTTGTTTATGGTGATGGTAGCTGTATCTGTAATGGTAACCGGCAATGTGGTACTTCCCAAATTTTGCATAGAAATGGTCAAAGTCTCATTTCCTTCAATTATGGCATCTGCAATGGGTGCCAAATTAAAATTCTCTTGCTCTCCCGGAGTACCAGCAAAAGTTAAAGTTTGAAGTAAACCGGTATAATCGTTATCCGCAAGCGTTGCAGAACCATCCGTAGAAAAAACCTGTACTGTAAATCCACCAGTCACGGAAACATCCAAGGTGGCGGTTACTTGAATATTACCAGCATCTTCATTTCCACTGGCATTGGCAATGGTTACTGTTGCTCCATCGTCGTTGGTGATCGTGCCGTCGCCCGTGCCGTCGTTTATCGTCGCGTTGGTCGGGGAGCTCAGCTCAACAGTGAAGCCCTCGTCACCCTCAACGTCAGTGTCGCCGTTGACCTGCAC
>JBCCUY010000283.1:0-4697 GCA_039196145.1 Bacteroidota bacterium | reverse complement strand
GAGCGAGGCGGGGTAGGCCCAGGTCTCCTCGAGCCACAGGAGCCGCTCGGATCCCAGCCAGCTCCAGTCCATCAGCGTCCCTCCTCGCGCGCCTTGTCCCCCCACCAATACATATTTGGGGACCCGCTTTGCTTCGAGGGTGGTGGCGGGTACATAGCCCCATTTTCATACCTTGAATGCTCCTTTTCCGTCGGGGTTGATCTTATAAACACCACTTTGCTTCCCGCCACATTTGTTAAGAACCTCAGCGCAGTTCCTTGGTTCTTTGTTGTCTAGAAAAATGGGATGTAAAATCTCTGGTCGATATACCATATTTAGGAAACTCATGAATAATTAATGAGGAAAACACAATAGAAATCATAAGCGTAAATCTTTATCAGCCGATACAGAACTGTTCAGATTTGCATAAACTTTAACCTGGAAATTCTCGACCAGATTCACTTCTAATTCTCAAATTTTTGTATATCCAGAAAGATATTACCTAGGCGTCTGTTAAGTAGTATACAGAACTCAAGAGCGTGTTGTATCAGGCTACAGATCCTCCCCTTCGGCTCGGTTCTGTATCAGCCGATACAACACGTTCTCGAGTTCTGTATACATTACATACCAATTGGGACATCGGCGGATAAGGTCCAAGGATAGAAAATGGTCCCCCAAAAAAATATTTGCCTGATATAAATAGCACCCCAAAAACTTATCTAATAGCACGTTCTTCATGACAAAATTCTTGGCGACGACCACATTCTTGAAACTGAAACTTAGCTTTTATTTGGTAAAAGCGTCATTATAGCTGCTGTTTTGGCGAAGGTAAGGTAACAGTAAAGGCCATTTCGGTGGCCCGTTTTAAATAAGCTTTTCGATGGTTTAGGTCCAGTTGCGTACTATCCCTTGCTGTATTGATCCATTGGTTGATGGTAGCCGCTTCGGAGTTGATATTCGTATCCTGTTCCCTTGACCGTTCGCCGCAGCCGAGGAGCAAAATCAAAGAACCAATAAATAAATACTTGTATTTCAATATATTGTACTAAAAAGTAAGCGGTTATCTGTTTTCTTTTACTACAAGGTAAAAAAAAAGCCCCAATTCCATTAACAGGTTGGGGCTATCTCACAAAATTCTTAGTTGTTATAATTCTCGGTCATCATCCATTATGGATTTCCAACTTGAAAAACGGCCTTTAGACATGCGTTCATATTCTTCCTTTGCAGTTAATTCTGTATTGTTCGACTTAAGAACTACCATATTGTCTGCGGAGGCTGAGTCTTCATTATTAACTTGGTTGTTGCAAGCAAGCAAACCAAATGAGATTAATACAATGAGGATTTTTAGACTAACAATTTTCATCTCGTTTGAGTGTAAACTAATTTTTTGAGTGTAAACTAATTTACTGTCTATCGTCATCTGACTTATCAGCACCAGTGTTAGCTTCCTGATCTCCAATTTCTGCCATTAGCGCATTAGTTTCTTCCACATTAGTTTCTGCTTCACAAGAAAATAATCCTACACTCATTACTACAAGGGCCAAAATACTTAATGTCTTCTTCATCATTCTCAGTTTTTATGGTTATGAAAAAAGGTTTATACAGCCAAGATATTCCAGCATATAAAAACTGAGGGATGTACATAAATTGTTTTAGTATTTGGACAAGATGTGTTAGAATTTTACTAGAACAGGTAAGAATTCACCTAATTATAGCTGTTGACCGCCGTTTTGGAGAGCATTTCCTTTAGGGCGTCTATCCGCTCCCGGTAGGTCTTGGAGAATGGAAGCTCATCTTTACGCTCGTTACGCAAGGTGCACATGCCCTTACCATAATTAATACGGCTTACATAGCGGCTGTTAAGGATATAGCTCTGGTGAATGCGGATAAAACTTTCGGGCAGTTGTTGCTCAAAGGATTTTAAGGTTTTAAATGCACTGATCACGTTGCCATCGCGCATAAAGAAATCCGTAGCATTGTTGTCCGATTTTAGATATAGGATGTCGTTGGTGTTCAAATAACGATAATCGTTGTACGATTTTAAGCAAATGGTGGAGGGGATATGCTGTTTGGGATATAGTTTGCGCAGGCGCAGCACCGTTTTACGGATATCAAACTCGTTATGGGGGAGGATCCAATAATCAAAGAAACCGCTCTTGATCGCGTTATACGCATATTTTTTAGAGGTGGAGAACCCAATGATAATGGGAAGGTCCTGCATAAACTGGTTCAGTTCGGACACCATATGGAAATAACCATAGCCTTCCTCGTTCAGGTTGACCAAAACCACATCCGGGGTATGTTTAAGGATGAGGTTAAGACCCTGTTCTGGATCCGGAGCGGTACCCGCACAAACGAAATCTCCATACTCTTGCAAATAAACTTGCAATTGTAGCTTGGAGGCAGCGTTCGCATCGATTATGGCGTAGGTGTAATCCATCTGTAAATGACTGGGTGCAAGTTACTAACGTCCCAAAAAAACTCGTTGCAGTTTTCCCTTAAAAAAACTGGGGGTTTCCTGTAAAAACCAGAGTTTTAACATGTAATTTGTGACTTTCGGTCTCAAATCTTATTGATCTACCTCAAATTCATAGGCGCCCATATCCGGATTTTGGGTCCTGTCCTTACCAAGAATATCCATGGGTACGGTAAGGGCATTATCGGGGTCCGCATTATCCAGCGCTGCGGAGTTTGCCCCAATACTAAATTGGTCATTAAAAGGTAGTAAAAAATCGGGCTCTTGATCTAGAATAGTGTTCAGGTAACGATTTGTATCCGTAAAGTTATAAAGTGGGTCGTTGGCCAAACTGCCGTTGTTGTCATCTATTTGGAGTAGGCAGTTGGTAAAACTAAAATTAAAGGCGGCCGCCGTATCCGCTTCCAGCAATAACTCAATGGCTTGGGTCCCGCCCACAATGCTATTGGCAAAGTCGGCACCCAGTAGCGCTTGTGGACCATCTTCCCCAAAATTGTTGATGGACACCGCCGCAGCCCTTCTTGGACCGTTGGACCAATAGTTGGCAATGGTACAATGGGTAAAACGGTATTGTCCGCCCAAATCTATTTGGAGGGAACTGGAGCCTGCACTTCCCAAAACCGTGTTTTGGGCCGTAATATGAGCTCCGGTGGACCACAGGTTCTGGTTAAGGCTATTGTAGATTTGGGTGTTGGCAAGTGCAAGGGTGGGGGAGGCCAACATCCCATCTCCATCTACACGAAGGCCCACAGTGGCATTTTTTAGGGTGAGGTTTTCCAAGATGTTCCCGACACTGCCTTCCCTTATCCATACCGTGCCCCACTGTCCGGGTTCCCGGGCATAGCCGGGTTCAAGTCGGTCACCTTCAAAGATCACCTCGTTTTCGAGAAATTCTGGGTCTTCACTGAGTTGCCCATTGACCTGTAATGAGGCACCTGACTCGACCAAAAGACCTGAATTGGAATGGAAATGCACCCTAGCGCCAGGCTGCACGATAAGGGAGTTTCCCTCCGGGACGGCTGCATAGCCATAGATCACGTAGGGTTTTTCATTGGTGAAGAGCAGTTGTTCGGGTTCCATGTAAAAACCTTCTACCCGTATATCGTTGCCGTCCGCATCTTGCCCTAATACCAAAGTCTCCTTGGTGCCGTCGGACAGGGTAGCCGGATATAAAAACACTGCATCCCTGACAAGTGTGACCAACTTCACTTCCTGAATGTTTTCCCCATTCCCAAAGAGCAGACTTTCCGTATAAAGGAATTCCGTTCCTCCCGTTGGGGCCACATTAAAAGTGGTTTCAATAAAAACAAATAAGCTGTCCTTGGCCAGCAGTGGAATATTGGCAAACGAGTTTCCAGCTTGTCCGTCAACGT
This sequence comes from Bacteroidota bacterium, assembly GCA_039196145.1. Taxonomy (GTDB): domain Bacteria; phylum Bacteroidota; class Bacteroidia; order Flavobacteriales; family Flavobacteriaceae; genus Flagellimonas. Next base: position 869 of record JBCCUY010000283.1, on the reverse strand, counting down.
TTAGTCTGTAACTGCTGTTTTCTCCTGTTTCCAAGCCTATAAAGGGGATACTTACATCCCGATTACCCCTGTTGTATACCTTTAAGGTATATGTGGCGCTTCCAATATTGCTAAAAATGGTATCAAGGAACACCGTATCCTTTGAGAAGGAGAGGTTTCCGGTACTCGGCGCAAACTCAAATTCCTTTCTGCATGAGCCGGCAAGCACCAGAAGTACTAATAAGAATAGGGCAAAGAGGTATTTGGGGTGCTGAGTGTTCACTTTAACCAAATAGTTTTTGGATGGCTTCGGGGACTCGTTTTGGTTTTAAACTTAGCCCGTCCAATAAACACCATTCCGTTATAGCATAAACCAAAAGTTGCTGGGTTTTATTGTTCAGAATCTCGACCACCCTGATGGATAGGGGGCCTTTGGTATCTTGAATAAAGGTCCTGATCTCCAGGGAATCGCCAAGAACCGCCGAACGCTTGTACGTGATGTTGTGGTTTTTAACCACCCATACCAAATCCTTTCTTGTCCTGGCGTCAGTGGTCTTTAGCCAATGGCTTTCGGAAACGGCTTGAACCCATTCCACATAACGTACATTGTTCACATGGTTTAGGGCGTCGATGTCTTGTTGGGTGACGGTGCGTTCTTCCGTATAGACCTGCATCAATCCTTTTTTCGGATATTCACCTCGAACAATTTGTTCCAGTTTTTTCCAGTCACGAAAAAGGTGCCCCGTTCCTTGTGGTAGGCCACCCCATTGAGCACTGAGTTGCCCTCGTCCCAATTGGGCCCTTTTTTGATTTTGTTCTTGAGTCCGCCAAAATTTATGACCCCTTCAATGGCGCCGCTTGCCGCATCGATGATCATCATACTTTCCTTT
>JBCCUY010000282.1:0-4756 GCA_039196145.1 Bacteroidota bacterium | reverse complement strand
GGCACATCTGAAATTCAAAAAATAGTTATTTCAAGGAGTATTCTAAAGGATTAAAATTTTATTTTCAACATACACCCTGTTTTTAATAGGGGTTGAATATGAAAATCATTGAATTTTAGAATTCACCCCATTTGTTCAACAGAATTAACTTCATTTTTATTGTTTTAGAATTACCTACCCCCTATTATTTCAAGGGTAGATACTATTTCAAAGCTACATTTATCAGAATCATAATTTTAGATTCCACATTTTTTCATTTTGTATAATTTTTAACGTTCTAACACAAACGTTGCACTTTTGGTTGCATTTCTACCAAAACCTTGATTTTTATTCATTGATTATGATATTTTTGAGGAAATACCGTAATGATGAAGTTAGAGAAACAAGGTTTGTACCTACCCGAATTTGAGCACGACAACTGTGGTGCAGGTTTCATATGCAGCCTAAAAGGAAAAAAATCCAATGATATCATCCATAAGGCTTTGGAGATTCTTGATAAGTTGGAACACAGAGGAGCCGTGAGTTCTGATGGAAAAACTGGAGATGGGGCCGGCATTCTTATTGACATACCCCATGATTTCTTTTTGGATGTTTGTAAGTTCGACCTTCCGGAAGCTGGGTCCTATGCGGTTAGTAATGTATTTCTACCTCAAAAAGAAAATCAGCGTGACTTTTGTATTGGCGTTCTAGAGGAAAATATAAAGAAACAGGGGCTGAAACTTTTAGGTTGGCGAAACGTTCCCGTCAACCGCTCTGTACCAGGAAGAATTGCCACGGAAACCGAACCCTTCGTAAAACAAATCTTCATAGGAAAAAATGAGGCCCTGGATGATTTTCAGTTCAATCTAAAACTGTTCATTGCTAGAAAGATTACTGAGCATACCATTATAAAAAGTAAGCTATCACAAAGTCAATTCTTTTATTTGCCCAGCCTTTCCACAAAAATTATAATCTTCAAGGGACTTTTGGTGCCTCAGGATATCAGCAGATATTATGAAGACCTTTTAGATCCAAGAGTGGTTACGCGTTTGGCCTTGGTGCATCAGCGCTTTTCCACCAATACCTTTCCTACTTGGGATTTGGCACAGCCTTTTAGGTATATGTGCCATAATGGTGAAATAAACACCCTCAGAGGGAACGTATCAAGAATGCGGTCTCGGGAAGAGCTATTGAAGAGTGATTGGTTCGGAGACGATATCAAGGAAATTCTTCCAGTTGTCCTCCCAGGAAAGTCGGATTCCGCTAGTATGGATATGGTTGTTGAGCTGCTGCTTATGACAGGGCGCTCGCTACCCGAGGTAATGATGATGTTGGTTCCCGAGGCATGGGAAAAAAATACAGAAATGTCCCCATCCAAAAGAGCCTTTTATGAATACAACTCTTGCATGGTGGAACCTTGGGACGGTCCCGCTTCCATTCCCTTTACAGATGGAAACTACATAGGCGCCGTATTGGACAGAAATGGACTGCGTCCTTCCCGTTATTCCGTTACCAAAAAGGGATATGTTATCATGTCCTCGGAAACCGGGGTAGTTGAGTTGGAACCGGAAGACATTGAGTTCCACGGAAGACTGGAACCTGGAAAAATGTTCCTTGTTAATATGGAGGAGGGTAGAATTGTCAATGACGAGGAAATCAAAGAATCCATTGCAAAAAAACATCCCTATGAAAAATGGTTAAAGAATAATCTGGTCTACCTTAAGGATATTCCATATAACGACTGCCCGGTGTTTTTTGGAGAGTTCCCACTAGAAACCCGCCGAGCGGCCTTCGGGTATACCTTGGAAGATATCAATACGATTATTTTACCCATGGCCAAAAATGGAAAAGAACCCATAGGCTCAATGGGTTCTGACACCCCAATAGCGGTTTTATCTGAAAGGCCACAGCTCATTTACAATTACTTCAAGCAATTGTTCGCGCAGGTTACCAACCCTCCTTTGGATGGGATTCGTGAAGAACTGATCACGGACATAAGCCTCACCCTGGGCAGCGACCAAAACATATTCGATGTCAACGAATTGCACTGCCGAAAGCTCAAAATTCAAAATCCAGTGATCTCCAAGGAAGATCTGGACAAAATAAAAAATCATGATGCAAGTCCTGATTACAAAGTGGTTTCCATTTCAATTCTGTATGAAATCGCCAAGGGTCACAATGGTCTTGAAGAGGCACTGGACTCCTGTTTGCAACAGGCTTCCGACGCCATAGATGATGGTGCCAATATCATCATACTTTCAGACCGAATGGTGAGCAGTGAAATGGCAGCCATTCCAGCTTTGCTGGCCTGCTCTTATGTGAATAGCGGGCTTAGCGTGATGGGCAAGCGTTCCAAGCTCAGCATCATTGTAGAATCTGCCGAACCTAGGGAAGTACACCATTTTGCCCTATTGTTTGGGTTTGGTGCAAGCGCCATCAATCCTTACTTGGTAAATGAGATCATTGGGGAGCAAATTGAAGAAAACGACATTACGGAATACACTTTTGATGAAGCCATAAAGAACTACAACAAAGCCATTGGCAAAGGCATCTTAAAAGTGATGAACAAAATAGGAATCTCAACTTTGAATTCATATCGAGGTTCCCAATTATTCGAATGCATTGGTATAAATACCAAAGTGGTTGACAAATATTTTCCAAATACGCCAACACGTATCCAAGGAATTGGTTTGTATGAGATAGAAAAAGAGATAGCGAAACGCCACAAAAAAGCATTCAAGAATCAGGAATTAGCAGCCAATCTGGATATTGAGATTGGTGGAGAGTACCGTTGGAGAAGGGATGGCGAAAAACACATGTTCAATCCATTAAGTATTGCCAAACTTCAGAAATCGGTACGCAATAACGAGCCGGATACCTATAAAGAGTATTCCGAATTGGTGAATAAGCAGTCAAAAAGCTTAATGACTATCCGCGGATTGTTCGAGTTTTCAAATTACGATCCCATTCCGATTGAGGAAGTAGAACCGTGGACCGAAATTGTCAAACGCTTCAAGACAGGAGCTATGTCCTATGGAAGTATTAGCAAAGAGGCCCACGAGAATCTGGCCATAGCCATGAACCGAATTGGTGGAAAAAGCAATTCTGGGGAAGGTGGGGAAGATTCGGCTCGTTTTTATAAAAATCAAACCGGTGATTGGAAGAACAGTGCCATAAAGCAAGTGGCATCAGGTAGGTTTGGAGTTACTTCAAACTATTTGACCAATGCACAAGAGATCCAGATTAAGATGGCACAAGGCGCCAAGCCTGGAGAAGGTGGTCAATTGCCGGGGCCAAAGGTAAATCCGGCCATTGCCAAGACAAGAAACTCGACCCCTTATGTGGGATTGATTTCGCCACCCCCCCATCACGATATTTATTCGATTGAGGACTTATCCCAACTGATTTATGATTTAAAATCGGCTAATCGTGAGGCTCGAATCAATGTAAAATTAGTTTCTGAAGTGGGGGTAGGTACCGTAGCTGCGGGAGTTTCCAAGGCCAAGGCCGATGTTATCCTCATCTCAGGCTATGATGGCGGCACCGGAGCATCACCCCTTACCTCCTTAAAACATGCGGGACTTCCATGGGAATTGGGTATTGCTGAAGCCCAACAGACCTTAGTGCTAAACGACCTCAGAAATAGGGTAATCTTGGAATGTGATGGGCAACTTAAAACAGGTAGGGATGTGGCAATTGCCTGTTTATTGGGAGCTGAAGAATTCGGTTTTGCCACCGCGCCATTGGTAGCTTCAGGTTGTATCATGATGCGTGTTTGCCACTTGAACACCTGCCCCGTTGGAATTGCCACACAAAATCCGGAGCTCCGAAAAAAATTCAAGGGAAAACCAGAGCACGTGGTCAACTATATGTATTTCGTAGCCCAAGAGCTACGGGAAATCATGGCCAAACTTGGGTTCAGAACTGTGAACGAAATGGTTGGACAAGTCCAAAAACTCGATAGAAAAAAGGCAATAGCCCATTATAAAGCGGCAGGCATCGACCTAACGCCCATTCTTTATCAAGTAGATGTGCCGGAGGGAACATTGTTCCACAATACTGAAAAACAGGTACATAGTATTGAGAACTCCATTGAATTTGACATCATTGCCCAAGCCCATCCAGCCTTATTCCGAAAAGAAAAGATTTCGTTGGATTTCCCTATTTATAACACCGATCGAGCGGTGGGATCCATCATTAGCAATGAAATTTCAAAAATCTACGGAGTGGATGGTCTCCCAGAAAATACACTGAAACTGAATTTTACGGGCTCCGCAGGACAGAGTTTTGGTGCCTTTGCCACCAAAGGACTTACCATGATTGTGAATGGCAACACCAATGATTATCTCGGCAAAGGGCTTTCCGGTGCCAAATTGGTCATTAAAGTCCCGGATAAGTCCACCATAAAACCCGAAGAGAACATTATTACTGGAAATGTAACGCTCTATGGGGCTACCTCCGGAGAAGCCTATATCAACGGAAAAGCGGGTGAACGCTTCTGTGTTCGAAACTCGGGAGCCAAGGCAGTTGTTGAAGGTATAGGCGATCATGGCTGTGAATACATGACTGGTGGAGTGGCTGTTATATTAGGTTCGGTAGGAAGAAACTTCGGTGCCGGTATGAGTGGCGGTATCGCCTATGTTCTGGACAAGGACAACACTTTCGAGAAACGATGCAATGGGGAAACCTTGAACTTGCTTTCGGTTGAAGAAGATAATGACATCAAACAGTTAAGAGAACTTGTTGAAAATCATTACAATGCCACTCTAAGTCCCCT
>JBCCUY010000281.1:0-4762 GCA_039196145.1 Bacteroidota bacterium | reverse complement strand
GTTAAGCCAATAGGTAAGCTTCAGGTTTATGGACCTATTTCTTGGCATAAAGGTATTCACAAAATAATTGTCGTTATAGACCAAAAAGAGATCCGAAAGCGGAGCAAAACGCCATTGCAGTCGGGAATTGAATCCAAGATTGTCCCGTTGATTACTATATTGCACCAAGGTGGACCAAAAAATGGACTTGCTGAAGGTGATATCTATCCTGGGCGCAACCAGCCAAATATCCGCGGTGGCATGTGGAGCAGGTAAATCTAAATGATCATAGTTGAGGTCCAAAGAGAGGTTGACCTTGGGCTGGATCCTTAGGTTTATGTCGGCCTGTAGGGAATAGCGCGTACCGTTAAAAAAGCCTCCATACGAAGGCATGGCACCGAAAAAGAATGTTTTTCGCCTGTCCGATCTATACTCGACCGCCGTGGAGTAAAAATAGTATCCCTGATTAGCTGGTAAGGGCACTGCATCATCCTTGCCCGTAGGTTCAAATTCATCCGTCAAATAAATGTAGCGATGTACTATTTCAGCATTGATTTCGGATAGATTGTTGAACTCCGCTCCCCAGTTAAAGTTGATATTATAATCAGTATTTTGGTAGTCCAAAGTTGGTCTCCAGGTGTATATGGAGAAAAGCCCAAACCCATGCGAGTTGATTTTGCTGTCCTTTGGCCAAAAGTTGCGATTAAAGTTCCCAGCAACCTTAAAAATGTCCTTTCTTGGGATAAAACCTAAGTCCGAATTGAACTCCTCATCAATAAAAACCGCATCCAAAAAGGCTCCATAATTTCTGGAATTATATTGCAGGAAAGCCCCCAAGGAATAGTTACCTTCCGTATCGTTTGGCTGAAACGATTTATGCCCATAGGCCTTCCCTACCCAAGTGTTGTCCTCGGTAGCAAGGTTGTAGTCCAGGCCCACAACCCGATTGTATTCCTCATCTTCATCCAAAAAACTGGGTGAATCAAATGTTTGTCTATTGATGAAAAACATTCCGATGTTGGAGCGCGAAAACACTTTCTGCTGAAGCGCAACCATCATGTTGTTGTTAGAGGCTATCTCATTGGCCGCATCTTCTTCGGTCTGAATATTTAGAAACCCCAGCCTTAGGTTTTGATTGAGCTTTCCACTCAGCCGCACCCCACCAATGATTCTATTCTCTATGGTATTGTCTTCCGTATCTGTGGCAATTCCAATTCTTCTTGAGAAAAAGGGATTGGCATCCCGCCGACCTCCAAAATTGGAGAACAAATCACTATTATCAATAAAAAACTGTCTACGTTCAGGAAGCGAAACCTCAAAACGGGTAAGGTTGGTAATAAAATTATCCACTTCTACTTGGGAAAAGTCTGGATTTAGGGTGATGTCCAGATTCATCCCATTTCCGATGGCGATTTTGGCATCCCCTCCCACTTTAAAATCGTTGGTCGATTCATCGACCTCAAAATCTTTACCGGAAATACCATTGATATAGGGAATAATCGCCAAAGGTGTTCTGGATTTGCCCAGCGGCTTCTCAAAAACCATATCGCCCATAAAGGCCAAACCAAAAATCAATTGGTTCTGGGGTATTTTGATCCAAGTACTACGCTCATTGGCCTGCATATCAAATCTGTAGCTATTGAATCGCCATTTGGTTTCTCCTTCGCGGAACTTAAACGATGTCAGTGGAATAGCAAGTTCGGAGATATAGTAATCGTCATGAATTTTGGATTCGCCGCGCCACTTTACATCCCATGAAGTGGTAAAACCGCCAAGATCACCTCCACCACCTGAAATCAGCGCTTCCCTACGAACCCCCAAAGGTGTAATACCAAACAAAAAGGCATTGGTGCCATCATTGAAGGTGTCAAAAAGAAGACTGATGTTGTCATTCCCACCTGCGCGGTAATCCCTTCTGAGAGAGGGCGTAATGTAATCCCTACCCTTGGTGTCCTGTCGGATACCAATATATAAGGTAGTGTCATCAAACAACATTTTGATATCCGTTTTTTGTGTGGCCAAAATTGAATCTGAAGGAAAATACTGCTGAAAATCATGGGCGCTGTCAGCGGTTTGCCATACAGATTCATTGAGCTCCCCGTCAATAGAAATAGGCTCTGAAATATACTTAACAGTAAAACTTTTTGAGTCGATTTGGGACATCAACACTAATGGGAATAGCGCTGTCGCCAGTACAAAACGAAGTTTCAACATAGGTTAATTTGAGTTAGCTTGCCAAATTTACGGGGAAGCTTCGTTAAAAAAATCCCAAAATATATGGATGACAGATTTCGACTGACGAATAAAATAAATTAGGCGATTTTTTAACCTTTAAACCGTAGTGTTTACATTTGGAAAAATCATCAATCATGAAAAACCTCATCGTCCTGCTCTTCCTATTACCAACGCTTTGTTTGGGTAATGCCATTTGGGGTAAAACCGGTCATAGGGTTACCGGTCATATCGCTCAAAATCATTTGACCGGAAAAGCCAAACGCGCCATCAAGGAGCTTTTGGACGGGCATAGTTTGGCCTTTGTGTCCACATATGCAGATGAGATAAAGGCGGACCGAAAGTATTCCGCATATTTTGCCTGGCATTTTGTGAATTACCCATTGGGCATGCGATATGAGGATTCGGAGAAAAGCAAGTATGGAGATTTAATCGTTGGGATAGAAGAGTGTATCAGTAAAATCAAGAACAAGGAAAACAGCAAGAAGGTCCGTGTTTTTCACCTCAAGGTACTTGTCCATCTGATTGGGGACCTTCACCAACCCTTACATGCCAGTAGGGCAGAGGACAAGGGCGGCAACGATATACAGGTGCAATGGTTTGGCGAGGGGTCCAATCTCCATCGAGTTTGGGACAAGAACTTAATTGAATCTTATGGTATGACGTATACGGAACTAGCGACAGAGTTAGATCAGGTCTCTAGAAAAGAACGCAAAAAGATTCAAGAAGGAACCATTTACGATTGGGTTGACGAATCACATGTAATCTGCGCCAAACTTTACGATTCTGCCAAAGTTGGCCAAAAATTGGCGTATAGATATGGTTATGACTACAACGACATATTGTTTCAGCAGTTACAGCGTGGAGGTTTTCGATTGGCCAAAGTGCTCAATGACCTATTTGGGTAGCGCTTAGCGGATAACTCGAAAGGTGAGGTTAATGCGCTCCCCAACTTTTTTGGCGGTTTTTGCAATTTGATGCTGCCAAAAGTGCTGTGTTTCTCCCTGCATCAAAAGGAGGCTTCCATGCTCCAATAAAATCTTGTGCTTTTGGGTTTTATCCGATTTATGTCTAAGGTGGAAGTAACGGGAGGCGCCAAAACTAACGGATGCAATAACAGGATTTCTACCCAGTTCTTTTTCGTCGTCCGCATGCCATCCATTGCTGTCCTTGCCGTCTCGATACAAATTCAATAGGCAGGTGGTGAAGTCGGCTCCTGCTTTTTCCTCCACTTTACTTTTGATTTGTAGTAACTCTGGTGAAAAGGTATGGGGCGTCATCGTGAGTCCGGAATAGGAATAGGTTTTTCCATTGTCCGCAAAAAGCGAGGTCAATCGCGGCTGGTTGTAAGTTTTGCCAAAGATTTTGATTTGATCCGATTGCCAAGGCACAGATTCTCTTAAGACCTGAAAAAAACGGTCCGCTTCTTCCCAGGAAAAAAAAGAAGGGTAGTAGATAACGTTTCCTTGGGGAAGATCTAAAACCAATTTTTCGTGAAACAGGCCCATTTTATTTTAAAACCGCCTTAAGTTGGTTTCTATACTCCGAAGGGTTTTGCCCTGTAAATGCCTTGAAGGATTTGTTGAAGTGCGAGAAATTGTTGAAACCGCTGTCATAGCAAACTTGGGTAATGCTCATGGGCTGCTCGGCCAAAAGCTTTGATGCGTGTACCAATCTGTATTCGTTTACGAATTGGGTAAAGGTCTTGTTGGTAATTTTTTTGAAATACCTACAAAAAGAAGGTACTGTCATACTGACCATATCGGCAATTTCATCCAAACTGATATCCTCCTTAAAATTCGCCTTTACATGATTGAATACGATATTTATTCGATCATTATCCTTGACTTCGGTTTCCATGGAGAAGCCTTCACCGTTAAGGACCTTGATTTCCTGTGAAGTAGCCAGCTGGTTTAAAATGTTAAGAATGGAAAGTAGACGTTGGAAGTCGGTTTGATATTCCAAAATTTCCATTTTTTCCCCCACCCTGGTCTTGGTCTTTCCAGAAAAGGCAATTCCACCCTTGGCTACCTCAAACAGTTTTTGAATGTTCTTCATTTCAGGTATGCTGAAGAAATCACTACCCAAGAAGTCGGCCTTCATCTGTACAATGGTTTCGCTCTTGTTCCCGGTGAGTTTGTCCGTAAAGCCGCAATGGGGTAGATTGGAACCAATAAGAATGAGGTCACCATTTCGAAAATAGGACACGTGACTACCGATTTGTCTTTTGCCAGAACCTCCATTTATATAGACCAACTCCAATTCTGGATGGTAATGCCACCCATTGTTCTTGTTTTTATGGTTCTCATTGAACTTTTGATAGGTAAATGAACCTCCAAAATTTGGGGCAATTGCCTCAAAAGCAGGCTTTTGTGTTGTTGCCATTTGTTTCAATTTGCTTATGTAAAGTTATGGTGCTTTACATAGAGTATCTATGCAAAATTACCAAAAATCTATGCTATTTTACCTTTAAGGTAATTTTAACACCTCACGAAGGGTAATATTGCATATAAATTGGAAAACAGGGTGGTGTTGGGGGCGGGACGAGGGT
>JBCCUY010000280.1:0-4799 GCA_039196145.1 Bacteroidota bacterium | reverse complement strand
TAGGCAAGGTGTTTCATTTAGTCTTGGGGTTGAATATCAAATCTAAGAAAATATTTTAGAGGTCAATGGCTAACGCGTTCCGCATATTTACAAAAAACCGCATGCTAGGCGGCTAAAAGACCTATATTTGCAGTTGCCTAAAGCCCCAATATTTTTTGGGCATCAGTTGATATGGAGAAGATTAGAAATTTTTGCATCATTGCGCATATAGACCACGGAAAGAGCACCTTGGCAGACAGACTCTTGGATTTTACCGGTTCTGTTACGGATCGGGAAAAGCAAGATCAGTTGTTGGACAATATGGATTTGGAGCGTGAACGTGGAATTACCATAAAGAGTCATGCTATTCAAATGGAGTATGTACACCAGGGTGAGACCTATGTCCTCAACCTTATTGACACGCCAGGGCATGTGGATTTTTCCTATGAGGTGTCCCGTTCCATTGCTGCTTGCGAAGGCGCGCTTCTAGTAGTTGATGCCGCTCAGAGCATCCAGGCCCAAACCATTTCCAATCTGTATCTTGCGTTGGAAAACGACTTGGAAATCATTCCTGTCTTAAACAAGGTTGATCTTCCAAGTGCCAACCCTGAAGAGGTTACCGACGATATTGTGGACTTGTTGGGATGTTCCCCTGAAGAAGTAATTCCGGCAAGTGCCAAAACGGGTATTGGTATTGAAGATATCCTTACGGCAATCATTGAACGGGTTCCCGCGCCAGAGGGCAACCCACATGAACCACTTCAAGCCTTGGTCTTTGATTCCGTATACAATCCTTTTAGAGGTGTTGAGACTTATTTTAGGGTTATCAATGGGGAGATTAAAAAGGGGCAAAAAATTAAGTTTGTTGCAACCAATAAAGACTACTTTGCTGACGAAATTGGCACCTTAAAACTGAACCAAGTTCCCAAGCCCCTCATTTCTTCTGGGGATGTGGGTTATCTCATCACAGGAATCAAGGATGCGAGAGAGGTAAAGGTTGGGGATACCATAACCGATGCTGCCAATCCAACCCAAAATGCGATTGAAGGCTTTGAGGACGTGAAACCCATGGTCTTCGCTGGAATTTATCCTGTGGACACGGAGGACTTTGAAGAACTTCGGTCTTCTATGGAAAAATTGCAACTGAACGACGCTTCCCTAGTCTTTACTCCCGAAAGCAGTGCCGCTCTAGGTTTTGGATTCCGCTGTGGTTTTCTGGGAATGTTACATATGGAAATTATTCAGGAGCGACTGGAAAGGGAGTTCAATATGACCGTTATCACCACGGTACCCAACGTAAGTTATCATGCGTTCACTACAAAAGATCGAGAAACTGTAGTTGTTGTGAACAATCCTTCCGATCTTCCCGATCCTTCAACCCTGGACCGGGTAGAAGAACCCTATATCAAGGCCACCATTATTACCAAGGCGGATTTTGTGGGCAATGTGATGTCATTGTGTATTGAAAAACGGGGTCAAATCACAAACCAAACCTACCTCACCACGGAACGGGTAGAGCTTACCTTTGATATGCCTCTGGCTGAAATTGTGTTCGATTTCTACGACCGTCTAAAGACGGTTTCCAAGGGTTACGCTTCCTTTGACTACACTCCCATTGGATTACGTTCCTCCAAACTGGTTCGTGTAGATATACTTCTGAACGCACAACCTGTGGATGCCCTATCCGCTTTGGTACATTTTGACAATGCCCAGACCATAGGTAAAAAGATGTGCGAAAAATTGAAGGAACTTATCCCAAGGCAACAGTTCGATATTCCGATTCAGGCAGCCATTGGTTCCAAGATCATCTCCAGGGAAACCATTAAAGCCCTGCGTAAAGATGTTACCGCCAAGTGCTATGGCGGGGATATTTCACGTAAAAGAAAACTGCTTGAAAAGCAGAAAAAAGGGAAAAAGCGCATGCGCCAAGTAGGAAATGTGGAGATTCCACAGCAGGCATTTATGGCCGTATTGAAATTAAATGATTAGCCTCCCCAGCTTTTAAGATTCAACCATCTTCTTGCCGAGGTACACCATTTTGTAACCCTCTTTTTTGGGATTGAAATCTTTGTAGTCCAAAGGCATCATATCAATGACGCCATCAGGGGATTTGGTAAAAATGGGAATGATGTCAGTGTCGGTCCCGGCTTTTTGGATCAACGTATTGTAATGGTCCTTATCCTTCACGTCTATTTCATGAATTGTAGGATATTTTTCAGATGTTTCGGCCAATTTGATAAAATCATAAGTTGGCGAAAAAAGTCCATTTTTAGGAAGATTGTCCGGGTGGTTGATTTCCTCGGTACTTGCCAAGCGGAACGCTCCATTTTCTCCAAACTGCTTCTCAAATTTATCCAAGGCAAAGGTGTTGATATCAGTATTTCCGGTAAGTGCGATCAAATATCCCATATCGTTCAATTCAATGTTGTCCGTCAATGTGTCGGAGTAGATATTGGCCGCAATAGCCTCAAGACCTGTTTTCTTTGCCTTATCCACGTTGGTTTGGTTATTGTCGATAAGCACCACATGTCTGTTATTCGTTCTTAGATAATTGCCTATTAGGCGAGAAACCTTGGAGGCGCCTATAATCAAAATTCCATCCGATTTCTTTAGGAAAACCCCAACGACCTTGGCAAAAAATCGTGCAGTGGTCGCATTCAACAATACCGTGCCCAAGACAATCATAAACACCAATGGAGTAATGTATTCGGCCCCAGGTTCACCCTTTGCCAACAGCTTGGAACCAAATAGGGAGGCAATACCGGCAGCAACAATACCTCGAGGGCCCACCCACCCAATGAAAAGTTTTTCATTGAACTTTAAATCGGACCCCCATGCGCTGAGAAACACCCCTATAGGGCGTATCAAAAACACAATGACAGCAAAGAGTATAGCGGTATTCCAATTGAATATCAGTTTAAGATCGGTTATGTTTATGTTGGCCGCCAAAAGGATGAATAGTATGGAAATCAGTAGTACACTGAGTGATTCTTTAAAATAGAGCAGTTCCTTTAGGTTGGGCAGGTTCATATTTCCAAGAACCATCCCCATTACAACTACAGCCAATAATCCTGATTCATGTGCGAAAAGGTCGGACTCCACAAAAACCAAAAGCACTACCGACAGGGACACTACATTTAGCAAGTAATGAGGTATAAAGTTTTTCTTGATAACGAAACCCAATGCATGGGCAAAGGTGAATCCGAATGTGGTGCCGAACAATAGGATTTTTCCAAATTCAATAAGTGCAGTCTTGGTGAACGCCTGTCCCTCTCCCACACTAATGAATTCAAACACAAGTACCGCAACCAAGGCGCCAATGGGGTCGATAAGGATACCTTCCCATTTGAGCACTGTTGAAACGTCCTTCTTTAAAGGAATATTTCTGAGAATCGGAGTAATCACTGTTGGACCAGTAACAATGATCAATGCAGAAAAGAGAAAGGAAATCTGCCAAGTAAGCCCAAAGATATAATGGGCGGCAACACCTGCCCCAAAAAAAGTGACCACGGTGCCAACGGTAATCAATTTGGTAATTACAGGGCCCACATTTTTGATTTCGGCCCGTTTCAAGGTAAGGCCTCCCTCAAAAAGGATGATACTAATGGCCAAAGAAACAAAGTAATACAAGCCATCTCCGGGGAAAAGTCCCTTGGTTCCATTCCATACGGGTTCAATGAGTTTACTTCCGTCCTCGGTATAGAGGGTTGCAATGGGCCCAACCAAAAGACCGATAAGTATAAGGGGCAAAATGGCGGGTAGCTTTAGCCTCCAAGCCACCCATTGGGCGATGATTCCAAGAATAATGATTCCCGCAAGTTCGAGCATTAAACTAGTTTTGTTGAAATTTACTGTTTTTCTTCCACATTAGGCCGAATCTTTTGGACTAGTAGATCTGCAAAATCAAAGCTTAAGGAAACCAATAAATGTTTTGGAACGGCAAGTATTACTGTTTGATTTATGTTAAAATAGGACTAATAAACCCTAGTCCTTTAACAAATTACGTCTGGCTTTTCTTATTTTGCACGCCATTTCCTTTTTCTGAATGACTATTTATCCCGTTGAGACCGGAAATTTTAAATTGGATGGGGGCGCCATGTTTGGTGTTGTCCCAAAATCCATTTGGAACAGAACCAACCCAGCGGACAACAACAATATGATTGATTTGGCAGCCCGCTGTCTTTTGATTGAAGATGGCCAAAGGCTTATCCTTGTAGATAATGGTCTGGGAGACAAACAATCAGAAAAGTTCTTCAGTTATTACTACCGATGGGGCAACCATTCCCTTGATGCCTCCTTAAACGCTTTTGGCTTTCATAGGGATGATATCACGGATGTGTTTTTAACCCATTTGCATTTTGATCATTGTGGGGGGGCTATCCAATGGAAGAATGACAGGACAGGATATGAACCTGCCTTTAAAAACGCCAAGTTTTGGTCCAATAAGGACCACTGGGCCTGGGCAACCAATCCAAACGCACGGGAAAAAGCTTCTTTTCTTAGAGAGAACCTTATCCCGATGGAAGAAAGCGGACAACTCCATTTTGTTGAACGAAAAGACACCTTTCTGACGGAGTCGGAGTTGGGGTTCGGCATTCTTTTTGCGGATGGCCATACGGAAAAACAAATGCTGCCCCATATAACATATAAAGAAAAGACCATAATATTCGTTGCGGATTTGATTCCGACAGTTGGTCATATCCCTTTGCCATATGTTATGGGATATGACACAAGGCCATTGAAGACATTGGAAGAGAAATCAAAATTTTTAAACACCGTTGCGGAAAACAACTATCTGCTCTTTTTTGAGCACGATGCCC
>JBCCUY010000279.1:0-4819 GCA_039196145.1 Bacteroidota bacterium | reverse complement strand
TACCTGCAAAGGCATCCAAGGCTTTTTTGCTTTTTATTTTGTCAAGCTCAATAGTGGTTTTGTGCTCAATTTCCTCGGTCTCATTGACAAAAGTACCTGTCAGCTCATCCTGCTTGCCAACTTCGGTCTTGGAAACAAGCTTACCATATTGTTTTTGAATACGCTCTACCTGTTCCTCGATCATTTTCTTGTCCGCAACAATTTTGTAGTGGGTCACGGCCTTCTTGGTCTTTACATTGACGTCAAAATTAGGCGCTAGTCCCAATTCAAATTCAAAGTCCAAGTTTTCATTGTCCCAGTCAAAATTCTCTTGTTGCTTGGGTAGGGGATTTCCGAGAACATCCAACTTCTCCTCAGTCAGGTATTTGTTCAAGTTGTCTTGCAACAGTTTGTTGACTTCATCTACCAGTACAGCTTTTCCATATTGCTTTTTGATAAGTCCCATGGGTACCTGTCCTTTACGAAAACCGGGAATGTTGGCCTGCTTTCTATAATCCTTTAGGATTTTATCAACCTTGTCTTGATAATCATCCTTGCTGATGGCAACCTTTACCACTGCATTTAGCTCGTCAATCTGCTCTTTTGTGATATTCATCTCCTACCTTAATTTGCTATTCAAAAATGGGTGGCAAAAGTAATGCATTTTTGGAATCGGGGCAACTTTTTAAAGTGTTGATTGCCAAACAAAATCATTTCTTTTTGTCTTCCTTTAATATGGAATGAAGTATGGATTGCAAAAAAGATAATAAGAGGCTAAAAATCAAAGCCCACCAAATGGTTGACACCTCGAAACCGGGAATGAAATGAGCTGCAATAAGGATGATCAACGCATTGATGATGAGAAGAAAAAGACCTAAGGTTATAATGGTTATTGGTAAGGTCAAAATGATGAGAATCGGTTTTACCAAAAAGTTCAGGATGCTCAGTACAATAGCCACTAAGATGGCCGTGGTCATGGAGTCCACACCCACACCTGGAAGAACATAGCTAAGGATCACTACGGCCAAAGCGTTAAGAAGAAGTCTAAGAATAAGTTTCATAGGGTTATGATTTTTTAAATAAAAAAAGCACCGTGTTCACGGTGCTTTAATATAATAAAATTAACTGGAGGTCAATCGATATAAAGACCGGTATAATCCAAAGGATTTACACCCGGTAAATTGGAACCAAATTTTTCATTGATTGCTTCAACAAATGCATTGGCCAATATGGCGTAGCCCCTTGGCGCCGGATGGACACCGTCCAAAGAGAATCCACCACCAGTTCCAAATGTACTGGTCACAACACTTCCATCGGTTTGCGTAAAGCCATTAGCTCTAAGCTCGCCCAGCAACGCGTTGGCATCAACCAAGGCCAGATCATATTGGGTTGCCAATGCTGAAATTGTGGCATTATAAGCTGTCAAGGCATCATCGATGGCGGTTTGTTCCTGAGGTGTCAAAACCCATTTGTCTTCTAATGGATACGTTATACCATTTACGGCCAGTTGGCCGGCGGTTTCTGGCGGAACTCCCAATCCCTCCGTGAGCATGGTGAAAGCTTCCTCGTTCAACGTGGCAATGGCCGTTCTTGATGTTAATACCAGCAGGTCATCCTCATTAGCCTGTCTAGCCTGACCATATAGGAGACCAGTTAGGGCAGCCGTAGAGGCATCCACACCATTCATCATAAGAGCCCCAGTTATGGCGGCTGACAAATCCGGAAGATCTTCGTCCCTTATAATAACCGGACTGGCACCCGTTTCGGAAAATACAATCTGTCTTTCTGGAACCATCAGGGCTTGGAAGACCAAGTTCAATCCGGCAAACTGAGCATTCAAAACAGGTATTTGTGGCCCAAAATCTGGATTGGTAGGCTCCAGTGGGGCATAAGGTACTGTTGTGAAAAATGGGATATCCTTTACATCCGGGATATTGGCAATAATTCCATCAGCTCCGCCCGCCTTCATGGTGGCCAAAATACCGTTTAGGGCATTGGCAAATACGTTGGGGTCAGTAATATCATTTCTTTCGTATGTAGCTGGATCTAGGTTGCCGGTCTGGTCGGTTCCGGAACCTCCATTTGTAGCATACAACAAAATGTCATTTGAGCCAACCCATGCAGAAAAGAAAGTGGCTCCCTGCGCAGCGGCATCACCTATCACCGTAGCATCTTCAGCTGAAGAAATTCTAACATAGTAAGGGTTGGCTGCTCCAACTGCCAAACCTGCCAAACTCCCATAACCAGGAGCCAATAGTTCGTAGCTTTTTGCACCTGGAATCCCCATATTGTTAAAGGTTCCAGATAGTTTTGATGTAATCTCTGTAGTACCTTGTCCCTCTTTTGGTGTTGGCGTTGGGCCATCTGCGGTAAATTGAAGAATCAATCTATTTCCTATGTCGGGCATACCGTCCATATCTACATCTGTTTCCCCGCCAATTGTGGCTCCACCCAAGTTATCCGCCATAAAAGGTATGTTGAAGGCACCGCCACCGGCTAGGGCAAAGTTGGAAGCCAACATATTGGGGAGAGATGCCTCTTGTCCGGCAATGAACAATGCATTGTCTGAAAAACCAGCTGTCAATGAGTTACCCACAGCTACATAATTGGCAAAATTAGCTGTTCCGGAAGTGTAGACCACGGGGTCTGGGTCTGGATCGGGGGTCGCCGAAGTCTCATCATCGTTCTCGCATGCAATCAAAAACAACCCTAAAAGGGGGAGAAGTAGGGCATAAAACTTTTTCATATGAATTGTCTGTTAGAGTTAGTCTATGTTAATTAGTGGTTAAACCAATATTACCAAAACTAGGTCAAAATTGTTATCCAGACAATTAAATGGGCAAAAAAATTATGCATGCATAATAAAAAGTGATGAATTTTATGAATTTAGGAATCGCGAGGACTTTTCAAAAAACTGTTTGGGGTTTTCGGCATGCAACCAATGGCCGGCATTGTCCACTGTTTCAATGGTAGCGTTCGGAAAGTGTCTTTTGATGCCAGAGTAATCATTGGGTAAAATATACTCTGACCGATCTCCCCTCAGGAACAAACTAGGTCCCGAATAGATCGCGGTAGCATCTATCGAATCCCCAATTTCTTCCATTCTTTCGCGTAATACTTCGAAATTGAAGCGTAGCCCCAGTTTTCCTGCTTCTACCCAATGCAGGTTCTTGAGTAGGAACTGCCGTATCCCAAATTCGGAGAGATGCTGGGCAAGAACTTCATCGGCCTCTTTTCTGGATGAAATTTGGTCAAAATCCAAGTGGCCTAGTGCGTCAACGATGTATTGATGATGGGGTGGATAATATTTTGGGGCAATATCCGCTACAAGAAGTTTCTCTATGTGCTGAGGTTGGGATGAAGCGAGTTGCATAGCAGTTTTGCCTCCCATCGAATGGCCTATTATCGCTGCTTGGGAAATTTGCCAATGTTCCATATAATTCAGAACATCGGAGGCCATGGTGTCATAGTCAAATTGATGGGAATGAAAGCTTTTACCATGATTTCTTTGGTCGATCAAGTGTACTTGAAAGCCTAATTGGGCATATTGATTTCCCAAGGTCTTCCAATTATCCGACATACCCAAAAAGCCATGAAGTATAAATAATGGCTTTCCCTCACCTATAATTTTTGAATGTAATAATTCCATTAGTTCAGACGGTGCAAATACATATTAACAACATTTTCCAGCCCGAGATAAATTGATTCGCAGATCAGCGCATGTCCAATGGAAACTTCCAGCAAATTTGGGATATGTTTCTTGAAGAACTTAACGTTTTCCAGACTAAGGTCATGGCCGGCATTGATGCCAAGCCCAACTTCATTGGCCGCTTTTGCTGCCTGGGCGAAGGGGCGAATGCCTTCATCCTGCTTCCCCAAAGAAAATGCTTTTGCATAGCTTTCGGTATACAGTTCTATTCGGTCTGTGCCCGTTTCCACAGCACCTTTTACCATCTCCATATCGGGATCTACAAAAATAGAGGTACGAATACCATGGGTCTTAAAAGTGGAGATGACCTCTTTTAAAAAATCCTTGTTCTTTATGGTGTTCCACCCAGCGTTGGAGGTTATTGCATCCTCTGCATCAGGAACCAAAGTAACCTGAGTGGGTTTTACGGCAAGCACAAGGTCTATAAACTTGGGAATGGGATTACCTTCGATATTAAACTCTGTTTGTACCACCGATTTGAGGTCATGGGCATCTTGGTATCGAATATGTCTTTCGTCTGGCCTTGGATGTATGGTTATCCCTTGGGCCCCAAAGGATTCAATGTCCTTGGCGGAATTTACTAAATTGGGGACATTACCTCCCCTTGAATTTCTTAGGGTGGCCAACTTATTGATGTTCACGCTCAGTTTGGTCATAAGAGTGCTGTTTTAGAAGCGCAAAAATAAGAATTAGGCACGCCTTTTGCGATTTAAAATTAGTATTTTGCGCTCAATAGAATTGTTATGCAGATCCAGAGCAATATCATTACAACGGTTCCTGTTTTTGAGGTTTCTGAAACCTTGGCGGAGGTCATTGGGTTTTTTGAGGAGACCATTTTTTCCCATGTGGCGATCACTGAGAATGGGGTGTATATTGGTTCCCTCTCGGAAAATGATTTGGCCTGTTTTGAACCCGATAAGAAAATCGAGGAATTTAGGACGGAATTGGAAGCTTTTTTTGTGACCAAAGAAACTTCTTGGTTGGACGTTCTGGAAACGTTCTCAAGAAATGAGGCCAACGTGCTTCCCGTTTTGGACGAAAGTCATGTGATTCATGGTTATTACGATCTTCAAGATGTGGTGGCATTTTTTATTGACACCCCCTTCTTTAAAGAACCAGGTGGGATTCTGG
>JBCCUY010000278.1:0-4822 GCA_039196145.1 Bacteroidota bacterium | reverse complement strand
TTATAATGACATATTTTTAGGAATATGTACTAAATTTGATATTGAGGAAATCAAAGAACAGGAAAAAGTATGCAAGACAAATTGGATGCCATTGACCGTGAGATTTTGAAAATCTTGGAAAAGGATGCCAAGACCATTGCCAAGGATATTGCGGAACATCTAGGGTTGACCAAAACTCCGGTGTATGAACGCATCCGAAGATTGGAGCAGGAAGGTTTTATAAAGAACTATGCGGCCATCATCAATAAGGACAGGGTGGAACAAAGCATTACCGTATTCAGTTTTGTCTCTTTGGAAGCCCAGAAAGGCCATTTAATGGACGATTTTCTGAATCAGGTTAAACAGCTTCATGAAGTGACCGAGTGCTTTGTGGTGGGGGGTGAGTTCGACTTTTTGCTCAAGGTCATTGTAAAAGACCTGGATGCCTATTACTCCTTTGCCAAAAGTAAGATTGCTTCATTGCCCAATATAGGCGCAGTTAAAAGTGCATTTGTCTTGAAAGAGGTGAAAAATGAAAACACCTTTCCACTGTTGTAGAAAGGTGTCTAAAAAATTGGACGAAGAATCCGGTTCGCTTATCCACCACAATAAACACTTAACCGAGCTACTTCAGACTCTTCGTTCCAATCTAGATCTTAATTGGAGGCAACGGCCGTTGGTTCTGGGGGATATTCTTTTAGAATATTGGAAACGAATTCCCGAATGCGTTGCTCTTTTCGTTCCATATTTTTGGTATTGTTCAAGGTGCCCACACCACGTCCTTGCCATACCAATTCTTTTTTCTTGGCGTCGATGACATCAATGTATAGGGAACCTTCGGTACGGGTGCTCACGTTGTTACCGCCCCAGCCCCAGCCCCAACCAGGACCCCAGACCCAGGGATTGTAAAAGCCACCCCAACCCCAGCCCCAGCCGAAGTTGTTGTTGTAGACGTCAACCCGTTCCCGCTCTTTGGTAAAAATACTGATGAGGATATCAGGCTGTTGGGACTTGGCAAAACCACGTGATCCCATTTCGGTTTCAATGGCCTTTAGAATACGTTTTTTATCCAAATCCGAAATTTGGGCCTTGTCTATACCGGTTTTGTAGAATGCATAGGTTTGATAAGTACCAAAATTAGTCTGGGTATCGTAATCGGAAACGACTCTTACAGAGCTGCAAGAAGCCAAAAACGTCAACACAAGAGCTGCCAACGTAAAGCGTTTTAAATTTTTCATAGTAATCCTTTTTGAGTTCATTGAAATGACTATAAATCAGTTACAAATATTATGCCGAACATGGGTTTATCGCCTGCTGTTGGTTTTTTTGTTATATCCGTAGGGGCAATGTCGACAACCACTTTCGCAGCAATACCCTCTTTTAAGGTGGTACTGTTCTGTAAATACCTTGTACCCTTCTTCCGAAAGATAATAGTCGCCCTCTTCCAAGGGGATGTATTCCTTCATCTAAATCCGTTCTGTTTGGAATCCCATAAAATTAAGACATTCCGACGAATGACCTCAAAATCCGGAATTTACGTTATTCACCGAAATTGTTGATCGTATTATCGAACGGATCTATTTTCATGCACCCCCAAAAGCTATATTTGTAGGAAACCTATGATAATTCGATTTGATTTTAGTCTTTAAACATTTCTTTTATCGCAATTACGTTGGCCTATCCTTATGGCCATTTATTATCCTAAAGGAAGGCGCACTTCGGAAAGATGATGTATTGATCAACCACGAGCGCATTCACCTGAAACAGCAGCGGGAACTTTTCATTATACCATTTTACATCCTATATATTTCGGAATGGCTATTGCGTACCGTTCTATATCTTGATAGTTATAGAGCCTACCAGAATATCAGTTTTGAGCGCGAGGCCTATGCCAATGAGGATGATATGGAGTATATTTTCCGAAGAAAAGCGTATAGTTTTTTAAACTATTTGACGCGTTAATCGTTAGTATTTGCCCATTCCCAATCAAAAAGTAGCATTGCCCCTTTTGGAGGAGCATCAGGTGGACCTTTACATTAAAAGAGAGGATACCATCCATCCCTACATTTCCGGGAATAAGTTTCGAAAACTCAAGTATAACATTGAGGAAGCCAAACGGCAACAACATTCAACCCTGCTCACCTTTGGTGGAGCTTACAGTAATCATATTGCGGCAACAGCCTTTGCAGGCAAACTGAACGGGCTTAGGACTATAGGGGTTATTCGTGGGGATGAGCTTGCCACAAATTGGGAAAGCAATCCCACTTTAGGATTTGCCGCAGATCAGGGAATGGATTTCCATTTTGTTTCCCGAAGTGCTTATCGCGAAAAGACTACTTCCGAATTTCTAAATCAACTTGAGAGGGAATTTGGGAGTTTCTATCTCGTACCCGAAGGTGGGACAAACGAGTTGGCCATTAAGGGCTGCCAAGAGGTGCTGACCGAAGAGGATGAAAGGTTCGATATTATATGCAGTTCTATAGGCACCGGAGGGACCATCGCCGGATTGATCAACGCTGCAAGAACACATCAGAAAGTACTGGGCTTTCCGGCATTAAAAGGTGACTTTTTAAAGAAGGATATTCGGAGATTTGCGCGCCAAGAAAACTGGGATCTAATCTCGGAATATCACTTTGGCGGTTATGCCAAAATCAATCTGGAATTGGTGGAGTTTATCAACGATTTTAAAAAGAAAACCGACATTCCATTAGACCCAGTGTATACAGGAAAGATGCTTTTTGGTATTTTTGACCTGGTAAAAAAGGGCTTTTTTAAGCCTGGAACCCAAATTTTGGCCATTCACACAGGAGGATTACAAGGGATAAAAGGAATGAACGAAGTACTGAAACAAAAGAATTTACCGACGTTGGATTTATGATTAGGAGAGCAGGATATGTTGTGGTGATTTTACTTTTGGTAGCAAGCTGTAAGTCTAAAAAGCGAACGGTTACCCGTCAGACCAAACCCGTAGTGGAAACAAGCACCAATATCCCTCGAAATCCCAATCGGGATTTGCCCAAGGACGGACCTAAGGAATCAGAGTTGTATCCGCTTCCCACCAATCCGGGTCGGTTTGTAAAATTTCCCATTGCTGACACCCAAGAATATATAGAGACCTTTGCCGAAATGGCCCAATACGAAATGCGGGCCTTTGGCATTCCAGCCAGTATTACCTTGGCACAAGGGATTTTGGAGAGCGGTTCGGGAAAAGGTGGGTTGACCCGTAAAACAAACAATCACTTCGGCATCAAATGCCATACCGGTTGGGATGGGGAATTCGATTTTCATGATGACGATGCCAAGGGGGAGTGTTTTAGGAAATACAACCACCCCATGTATTCGTTCCGGGACCATAGTATCTTCCTTTCTTCACGTTCTCGATATGCGTTCCTTTTCAATTACAGAAGGGACGATTATAAGAAATGGGCCTATGGACTGCGACAGGCGGGTTATGCCACGGATCGTAAATACCCTCAAAAGCTGATTGCCCTAATTGAACGCTATAACTTGGACCAATATGATGATGAGGTGGTCCGAGGCGGTTTGGACACCGTGAGGGCACCCAAGGAATATGAAGTATTTACCCATGTGGTTGAGCAAGGCGAAACCTTATATGCCATCTCAAGGAAATATACCATTTCGGTGGACGAGTTGAAGCGGATCAATAATTTGAACAGCAATACCATTTCCATTGGGCAAGTGCTCAATATCAGAAAAGAAAAAACGAAATAATCCCGTCAGTTCGAGTGGTTCCGACTATGTCGGAAGTATACGGCGAACAGATGTTAGGAATACAGAACACTACATGCTATACCAACGAAGCAGCGCCTTGTTTGCCGAGGCCAAAAAATACATTCCCGGAGGGGTAAATTCCCCGGTAAGGGCTTTTAAGGCCGTAGGTGGAGATCCGATTTTTGTAAAAGAAGCCAAGGGAGCGTATCTCTATGATGAGGACGGCAATCAGCTCATTGATTACATTGCTTCCTGGGGTCCACTTATCTTTGGTCATGCCCATGAACCCGTCATCAATGCCGTGATCGAAAAGGCGAAAAAAGGGACCTCCTTTGGAATGCCTACGGAAATCGAGACCGAACTGGCACAATTGGCCGTTTCCATGGTACCCAATATTGACAAGATTCGTTTTGTGAACAGTGGTACCGAAGCCTGTATGAGTGCGGTGCGCTTGGCACGTGGTTATACCGGAAAAGATAAGATTATCAAGTTTGCGGGTTGTTATCACGGTCATTCCGATTCTTTTTTGATTCAAGCGGGTAGTGGTGCGGTTACATTTGGAAGTCCCAATAGTCCAGGGGTTACCCAGGGTACAGCCAAGGATACTTTGTTGGCAGATTATAACGATTTGGAAGGCGTAAAAGCACTCGCTGAAGCCAATAAGGGGGAGATAGCTGCCATCATTTTGGAACCTGTGGCCGGAAATATGGGCTGCATTATTCCTACGAATGAATTTATTCATGGCCTGCGGGAACTCTGTACCAAAGAAGGTATTTTGCTGCTTTTTGATGAGGTGATGACCGGTTTCCGACTAGGAAAGGGAGGCGCACAGGAAGCTTTGGGTATTGATGCCGATATTGTGATGTTCGGAAAGGTGATTGGTGGCGGATTGCCCGTGGGTGCCTTTGCTGCCCGGGCGGAAATCATGTCGCATTTAGCACCGGAAGGACCTGTATATCAAGCCGGAACCTTAAGTGGAAATCCACTGGCCATGAGTGCTGGATTGGCCATGCTCACGGAATTGAACAACAAACCAGAAGTGTTCACCAGTCTTGCTGAAAAAACGGAATATCTGCACAAAGGCATAGCCGAAGTATTAACTGAAAAAGGG
>JBCCUY010000277.1:0-4823 GCA_039196145.1 Bacteroidota bacterium | reverse complement strand
TCTTCAACTGTGTCAACAATTGGGAATAGAGGTTTTCTTTTTGTGCAGTCTGAAGCACCTCGAGGCTATTTTTGAAATTGAAAACCATAGGGTACTTACGTCCGATTAACAGAAAATGGTTTATAACGATTTATATACTTTACCCTCTTTCATAACAAATACAACATCTCTTAGGGTTTCCACATCTTCCTTTGGATTCTTGTCCACAGCCACAATATCCGCCAAAAATCCTTCTTTTAGCTGACCAAGATTGTTCTCCATTCCTAAAAGTTGGGCATTGGTGACCGTGGCAGATTTGATGGCCTCCATAACAGGCATTCCCGCCTCTACCATATACACAAACTCCCTAGCGTTTTCACCATGGGGAAAGACGCCGGCATCCGTGCCGAAGGCGATGGGAACTCCTTTTTTGTACGCTCTTTGGAACATCCCCTGAATCTTTGGGCCTATTTCACTCGCTTTTTTGGCCACCACCGCAGGAAAATACCCTTTTATCTTTGCCTTTTCTGTCACCTGTTTGCCCGCAGTGATAGTTGGCACCAAAAACGAATTGTATTGTACCATGAGATCCATGGTCTCATCACTCATCAAAGTTCCATGTTCTATAGTCTTTATCCCACCCTTGACAGCTCTTTGCATACCTTCATCTCCATGGGCATGGGCGGCGGTCAGCATACCATAGTCATTTGCGGTATCTGTAATAGCTTTTATCTCATCAATGGTGAATTGTGGATTTTGACCGCTCTTGGCCACACTAAGCACTCCTCCGGTAGCGGTTATCTTAATGACATCAGCTCCATCTTTATAACGTTGGCGAACGGCCTTCCTCCCATCTTCAGGGGAATTGACCACACCTTCTTTGGGTCCGGGGTTACCCATGAGTGATTTTTTCATCCCGTTTGTAGGATCAGCATGTCCGCCCGTGGTGCCGATAGCCTTACCAGCGGTAAAAATTCTAGGTCCCACAACACTACCTTTGGCAATTGCTTTTCGGAGGGCAATGTTAACGCCACTGCCTCCCAAGTCCCTGACCGTAGTAAAACCGGCCATAAGGGTATTTTTGGCATAGACCGTGGACTGCAGTGCCACATCGGCTTCGTTCAAGGTATACCTTTGAATGTAGGATTGTGGACTGGATTGACCCTCAATATGCACATGCATATCTATAAATCCGGGCAGCACCGTTTGGTCTTTAAGATCGATAACAAGGGCATTACCATCACCGCTTTGATATCCATTTTGAATGGCCTTTATGGACTTACCAGAAACCACAATGGTCTTCTCGGACAATATCTTTCCCGAGTTCACATCAACAATGTTTCCACAGTGCAGATAGGTATCTTGCCCTAGGGCAACCGAAACAAAAAGCAAGGAAGAAAATAGAAGGAAGTTTTTCATTTTTAAATTAGCTATGGTTTATCCTCCTAAATGTACGGATTGATTCCTTTTTCCACAACGAATGAAGTTCCATCCTTCCGTCAAAAAAGAAAAGCCCGTCAAATGACGGGCTTCAATTATACCTTCAGTTGGTTCTAGCTTCGAACTTTCTGCTCCCAGTCCCAAGCAGATTTCATGGAATCATCTAAGCTCGATGCCGCTCTCCAACCCAATACTTTGTTGGCCTTGGCAGTATCGGCATACGCTTGGATAACGTCTCCGGATCTACGGTCCACGATTTGATAGTTCAATTTTTCACCAGAAACGCGCTCAAAACTTTGAATCACTTCCAAAACCGAGCTTCCTTTTCCAGTACCAAGGTTAAAGACCTCATAGTTCCCATCGTTCTTATTTTCCAATAACCTTTTTAGGGCAACCACATGGGCTTTGGCCACATCCACAACATGGATGTAATCTCGAATGCAGGTACCGTCCTCCGTAGGATAATCGTCTCCGAAAACGGATAGTTGCTCACGAAGTCCAACAGCAGTTTGCGTAATAAATGGAACCAAGTTTTGTGGAACTCCCAGGGGCAATTCCCCTATTTCAACGGAGGGATGGGCCCCGATTGGATTAAAGTAACGCAATGCTATCGCAGATAAATTTAGATTTACGTTACATGTGTCGCGGATAATTTCTTCCCCGATTTGCTTGGTATTTCCATATGGAGACTCAGCCGGCTTTACCGGAGCGTCTTCTGTTATAGGCAGTTTGTCTGCCTGACCATAGACGGTACAGGAAGAGCTAAAAATGAAGTTGGCGTTTTCCTTATTTGTAAGTTCCTGAAGCAAATACACCAATACACCAAGGTTATTCTCGTAATACAACAAAGGTTTATCAACACTTTCCCCAACAGCCTTGGAGGCTGCAAAGTGAATCACGCCCTGGACATCCCCATGCTTTTGAAAAAATGCACGGACCTTATCTTTTTCCCGCAGGTCCATTTTCTCAAAAATTGGGCGTTTGCCGGAAATAGACTCTATACCATCCAGCACATCCTCAGAGGAGTTGGAAAGGTTGTCGATCACAACAACATCAAAACCTTCGTTCTGAAGTTCAACAACGGTATGTGATCCAATAAATCCAAGACCACCAGTTACCAATATTTTCATATTTATCCGTTTACGAAGTTAATCACCAAGTTTGCAATAAACTCGATTTGCTCATCATCCAATTCTGTATGCATCGGTAGCGATATCACCTCTTTCACCAACTGATTGGTCACCGGGAAATCCGCCTCGTTGTATCGGTCATCCCGATAGGCCTTTTGACTATGTAGGGGAATTGGATAATATACTCCACAAGGAACGCCATTATCGTTCAAATGTTGCACCAATCCGTCTCTTTTTTCGTTCAAAATTCGAAGGGTATATTGATGAAAAACATGGCAACTGCAATCATCACACATGTTTGTTGGACAATTAGAAAATTTTGGCACTTCAATATTCGGCTGTCCTTCAAAGGCTTTCGAATATTTCTCCGCGGCCGTCCAGCGACTCTGATTATAGCTATCCAAATTGGGGAGTTTGGCCCGAAGCACACCAGCTTGGATGGAATCCAAACGGGAGTTCACCCCAACCACATCATGATGGTATCTTTTGTACATCCCATGATTTACCATTCCCCTAATGGTATGCGCCAAGTCATCATCGTCGGTAAAAATTGCACCTCCATCACCATAGCATCCCAAATTTTTTGACGGAAAGAAAGAAGTAGATGCCACATGCCCAATGGTCCCCGCTTTCTTTTTTTCGCCATTCTCAAAGGTGTGTGAGGCACCAATTGCCTGCGCATTATCTTCGATAACGTATAAATTGTGCTTTTCCGCCAATTCCATTATGGCATCCATATTGGCGCATTGTCCAAAAAGATGGACAGGAACAATCGCTTTGGTTTTCGGTGTTATGGCCTTTTCAATGGCTTTGGGGTCAATATTGAAGGTATCCGGCTCCACATCCACCAAGACCGGAGTTAGGTTCAGCAGTGCTATGACCTCAACCGTTGCGGCAAAGGTAAAGTCGGCCGTGATCACCTCATCCCCGGGCTTCAGTCCAAGGCCCATCATACAGATTTGAAGGGCATCAGTGCCATTGGCACAGGGAATCACATGTTTCACCCCTAAATAATCTTCCAGTTCTTTTTGAAAGGCATGTACATGTGGACCATTGATAAAAGCCGAAGATTCCAACACCTCTGTAATGGAATTGTTCACCTCGTTCTTAATCCCTTCATACTGACCTTTTAGGTCGACCATCTGTATTTTTTTCATCCGACTAAATTGAGTGGCAAAATTAAGAAATAAACATACCATAATCTGCTATTGCCGAAAGAATGTATTTTTGCGGAAATCGATTTCCGTGCAAGGACTTTACAACCTTTTAGTAACTATTACTTGGTGGATTTTGCACCTGGTAGCCATTTTCAGCTCTAAAATTGGGTTGTTTGTAAAAGGAAGAAAGGCTTCAAAAAAGCTCCTTGCAACTATCTCTACCTCTGACCAACCCTGTATTTGGATGCATGTTGCCTCCTTGGGGGAATATGAGCAAGGGCTTCCCATCTTGGAAGAACTTAAACGATTATATCCGGACCATAAAATTGTACTCACCTTCTTTTCCCCGTCAGGATACGAAGTAAAAAAGGACACCAAGGCCGCCGATCATGTCCTATATCTTCCGATGGACACGCAATCCAACACCAAGCAATTTCTGGACATCCTCAATCCTTCCTTGGCCATATTCATCAAATATGAAATTTGGCCCAATTACCTAGCACAGCTCCAAAAACGGAAAATTCCAACCTTATTGGTATCAGCTATCTTTTCGAAAAGACAAATTTTCTTTAAACCCTGGGGCGGTTTCATGCGCAAAAGCCTCTTGACCTTTGACCACTTTTTTGTCCAAGATCAAAGTTCCAAAGCACTTTTAAATACCCTGGGACATCAGAATGTTACCATAAGTGGAGACACACGTTTTGACCGTGTTTACGAAATACTTAAGCGCGACAATCAGTTGGAATTTATGGAGCGATTTAAGGGCGGAGATTTTTGCTTGGTTGCGGGAAGCACCTGGCCCGAAGATGAAAAAATCTTGATGGAGTACATTGAAGTCGCTCCAGAGGGGCAAAAATTTGTGTTGGCCCCGCACACGATAAAACCTGCCCATATTCAAAGAATAAAGAATAGTACTTCCAAAGAAACAGTTTGTTTTTCGGAGATGGGCGAAACGGACCTGTCGCAATACGATGTGCTAATTATTGATACTATTGGGTTGCTGACCAAGATTTATGGCTACGCAGATACGGCTTATGTTGGCGGTGCCTTTGCCACAGGACTTCACAACACCTTGGAACCCGCCGTTTATGGCGTCCCAGTACTTATTGGACCGAAC
>JBCCUY010000276.1:0-4853 GCA_039196145.1 Bacteroidota bacterium | reverse complement strand
GTTGGATCTTACCCAGCGTGAAACCTTCAAATATTTTTGGGATTTTGCCGAAAGTAATTCCGGTGGCGCAAGGGAAAGGTATCATCCCAATGAGCCTAGCAGGGATGCCCAAGTGGTCACCTCCGGCGGAACGGGGTTTGGATTGATGTCAATTTTAGTGGGAATCCAAAGGGGTTACATTTCAAGAGCTGAGGGCGAACAGCGCCTCACCCGACTTTTAGACTTTTTGGAAAACGCAGACCGATTTCACGGTGCATGGTCACATTGGATCAATGGTGAAACGGGAAATGTAATTCCATTTAGCCCCATGGACAATGGTGGAGATTTAGTGGAAACCGCTTTTTTGGTCCAGGGACTTATTTGTGTCAAGGAGTATTTTAAAAATGGTTCTGAAAGTGAAAAAATACTGGCACAGCAGGCTGATGACCTTTGGAAAGGGGTGGAATGGAACTGGTTTACGCAAAACCAAAACACCCTCTATTGGCACTGGAGCCCCAACTTCGGATTTGACATTAATTTACAACTTAAAGGATACAATGAAGTGCTGATAACCTATATATTGGCCGCAGCCTCTCCCGATTATGGCATTACCAAGGAAGTATATACTTCAGGATGGACATCTGATGGGGATATTACCTCTACAAATACCCAATATGGGTTTCCTTTATTGGTGAGACATCCGGGCGCTCAACAATTTGGAGGGCCACTATTTTGGGCACACTACTCTTATCTCGGTTTAAATCCGAAGGGCTTGGCAGATGATTTTGTCAACTATTGGAATGTCAACCTGAACCATACCAATATCAATTATGCCTATTGCGTCGAAAACCCGAAAAACTTTGAGGATTACGGTGAGGAATGTTGGGGTCTAACTGCAAGTTATTCAAGAAACACTGACGGTGGAATTGGATACAATGCACACCATCCTACCAACGATATCGGAGTCATCTCACCTACAGCCGCCATTGCCTCTATTCCCTATGTCGCCGACAAGTCCCTAAGTGCCATGCATTATTTCTATCGCAACAAGGACAAATTGCTAGGGCCAGCTGGGTTCTATGATGCTTTTAGCCCTGAGCATGATTTTTGGGTTGCGGAAGCCTATTTGGCCATTGATCAAGGCCCACAGATTATTATGATAGAAAACTACCGGACGGGACTTCTCTGGAATCTATTCATGCAAAATGAAGATGTCCAAAGCGGGCTGGATTTGCTGGGCTTTCAATACACAAAACCATAATTAAACTGCATCCAATTGCTGAATTGGATAAAAAATCGCACAGGCTTCATGAAAATAAATAAATGGCATTCACAACTTTTTTTGGCTGTATTCCTCGTTAGCAGCAGTTTATCAAGTCAGTCTATTTCAGCTATCCCTGAAGTAGAAGCTCTGCTAGCCAAAATGACCCTCGAAGAAAAAATTGGGCAACTTAACCTTCTTACCCCTGGAGGTGGAGTGGCAACAGGAGCCGTGGTCAGTAAAAATGTGGAGGCCAAAATAAAAGCAGGTCAAGTTGGGGGACTTTTTGGTGTGGCCGGTCCAAAAAAAGTGAGGCAAGCCCAAGATATGGCGGTGCACCATTCACGTTTAAAAATCCCCTTGTTAATAGGTTCGGATGTAATCCATGGCTATAAAACCACCTACCCCCTACCTCTTGGACTGTCCTGCAGTTGGGATATGGCCTTGATTCAAGAGGCGGCTCGAATGGCAGCCTTGGAAGCCACTGCTGATGGTATTATGTGGAACTTTTCACCTATGGTCGATATTGCCAGAGATCCTAGGTGGGGTCGAATCGCTGAAGGAGCTGGCGAAGATCCATATTTAGGGTCGGCCATTGCCAAAGCCATGGTAAGGGGTTACCAAGGTGAAGATTTAAAAGCTTCAAATACGATGTTAGCCTGTGTGAAACATTTTGCACTTTATGGGGCTTCAGAAGCGGGCAGGGATTATCATTCTGTTGATATGGGCAAGATTAAAATGTTCAATCAATACCTTCCGCCCTATAAAGCCGCAGTGGATGCGGGTGTGGCCAGTGTCATGACCTCGTTCAATGATATTGACGGTGTTCCTGCAACAGGAAACAAATGGTTATTGAACACTTTGCTTCGCGAACGATGGGGCTTTAATGGCTTCGTGGTTTCCGACTACACTTCTCTCAATGAAATGATAGCCCACGGACTGGGAGATTTACAAACCGTTTCCAAATTGGCCTTAAAGGCCGGATTGGACATGGATATGGTAGGTGAAGGTTTTCTGACCACCTTGTCCAAATCGGTTGAAGAAGGAAAGATCATGGAGGCTGAAATCACCCAAGCCTGTAGGCGGGTGCTCTATGCAAAATATCAAGCCGGACTTTTTGAAGACCCTTTCAGATACTTGGATGCCAATCGACCAAAAAAAGAGATTTTAACGCCAGAAAACAGGACCCTGGCCCGAAAACTGGCAACACGTTCCTTTGTTTTATTGAAAAATCATGCGAACATTTTGCCGCTAAAGAAAACCACTAAAATTGCTTTGGTAGGTCCCTTGGCCGACAGTAGAAACAATATGCTGGGCACTTGGGCCCCTACCGGTAATCCTGAGTTGGCGGTAACGGTACAGGAAGGGTTCAAAAATGTTGCCCCAGAAGCTACGCTTTTTTATGCCAAGGGCGCGAACATTTCTGATGATACCGACTTTGCGAAAAAGGTAAACGTATTCGGACCTAGAATCCAAATAGACAAACGTTCTCCTGACGCTCTATTACAAGAGGCACTTGAAATTGCCAGCAAAGCCGATGTTATTGTTGCTGTTATTGGAGAGGCCACCGAAATGAGTGGCGAGGCCGCTAGCAGGACGGATATTTCAATCCCAGAAAGCCAAAAGAAGCTCGTCAGAGCCCTAGTGGCTACTAGCAAACCGGTCGCCCTTGTGCTTATGAGCGGCAGACCTCTTACCATTCCAGAGGAATTCGACCTTCCTGTTGCCATACTACAAGTTTGGCATCCTGGAGCAGAGGCCGGTAACGCCATAGCAGATGTGGTTTTTGGGGATTACAATCCGGCTGGCAAACTAACAGCTACCTGGCCCCGAAATGTGGGTCAGATCCCCATTTATCACAGCATAAAGAACACGGGTAGACCGGCTTCAGAGGGAAACTTTGAAAAATTCAAGTCCAACTATTTGGATGCTCCCAATACTCCCCTACTGCCATTTGGTTATGGATTGAGCTATACCACTTTTGAGTATTCCGACCTACGCTTGGAAAAGAATGAGATTGGTCCTGGAGGGCGTTTGGAACTAACTGTAAAATTGACCAATACAGGTAATTTTGATGGAGAAGAAATTGTTCAGCTGTATCTGCGCGATGTGGTCCGAAGCATTACTCCCCCAAAAAGAGAACTAAAAGGATTCCAAAAAGTCTTTCTAAAGAAAGGGGAACAAAAAAAAGTAGTGCTAACACTTAAACCGGAAGATTTAAAGTTCTACAACGGGGATTTGAACTTTGTCTCCGAACCAGGTGAATTTGAAGTTTTTGTCGGTACCAACTCGGACTGTAGCCTAAAAAAAACCTTCACTTTAAAATAAAGTAATCATTCTTTAATAATTTGCCTTCATGGGATATAGAATCTTAGTTGCAGGTTTGATGTTATTTTTGGGGTGTAAACAAAAGGACTCCGCCCAACATACTGACAGTAGCGCGCCAAATATCATTTTTATCATGGCTGATGACCATGCTTTCCAGGCCATTAGTGCCTATGGTCACGAGTTGTCCCAACTAGCGCCCACACCCAATATTGATCGCCTGGCCAAGAATGGTGCACTTTTTCAAAACAGTTTTTGCACCAATGCTATCTGCGGTCCCAGCAGGGCAGTAATTCTTACTGGAAAACACAGCCATGTGAATGGGTTTAGAATGAACGGTGAAAAGTTTAATTCAAATCAGGCTACACTACCCAAATACCTTCAAAAGCTTGGATATGAAACCGCCATTATAGGCAAATGGCATTTGCACGGCGAGCCCAAAGGTTTTGACCACTGGGAAATCTTAAATGATCAGGGTAATTATTACAACCCTGAATTCATTCAAGGCAAGGATACCACCATTATGGAAGGATATGCCACTGATATCATAACGGAAAAAAGTTTGGACTGGTTGAAAGCCCGACCCGATACCAAAAACCCCTTCTTTTTGATGGTGCACCATAAAGCTCCCCATCGGAATTGGATGCCAGCCTTACGGCATGCAAATAGATACGATTCCATTCGCTTTCCGCTCCCGGAAACCTATTTCCATTCCTATGAAAATCAAGAGGCAGCGAAACAACAACAACAAACCATTTATAGGGATATGTACGAGGGACATGATCTTAAAATGACACGAGAATGGGGCAATCCTGAGCTCGCGCATAACCCTTGGACAATTGATTTTAACCGGATGACCCCAGAACAGCGAAGAGCTTGGGACCTCGCTTATGAAGGGAAGAACAATGCCTTCCATGAGGCCCAACTCTCTGGGGAGGAATTGGCACGATGGAAGGGTCAGCGCTATTTGCAGGACTATTTGGCTACCGTAGCAGCGGTGGATGAAGGGGTTGGTAGGTTGTTAGATTATTTGGAAGAACATAACCTGAACCACAACACCTTGGTGGTTTATACCTCCGACCAAGGCTTTTATCTAGGCGAAAAAGGCTGGTTTGACAAACGATTTATTTATGAGGAATCGCTCCGATTGCCTTTGCTCATGCAGCTGCCTGGAGTAATCGAACCCATTTCAACCGTAGATGCTTTAGTGCAGAACCTGGATTTTGCACCCACCTTTCTTGATTTGACCGGAGGAGAGCAATTTAGTTCGGAAATGCAGGGAAAATCC
>JBCCUY010000275.1:0-4855 GCA_039196145.1 Bacteroidota bacterium | reverse complement strand
TTC
Source organism: Bacteroidota bacterium (assembly GCA_039196145.1). Classification (GTDB taxonomy): domain Bacteria; phylum Bacteroidota; class Bacteroidia; order Flavobacteriales; family Flavobacteriaceae; genus Flagellimonas. Next base: position 4,852 of record JBCCUY010000275.1, on the reverse strand, counting down.
GCCGACGATATCGACAACGATACACAATTGACCGATGCACAGGTCGCAACAGCGGTCAACAACGAGTTCCCCAACCTCGATACGGATTCCACCGACGACTTCGATGGTAGTTGGGGAAGTCTTACAGGGATACCAGCTGATATTGCGGATGGAGATGATGATACGGTAACCACACTTTCCCAAAACACCACAACAGGTGTTATCACCTATACGAATGAGGCAACCGCCAATCAAACCGCAAACACGGTTGGAGCAGAAACCGATAACAGTATTTCAGTTGGCGCCAATGGAGGTGCGTATTACGAAAGTCCAATCAAGGCCTTCGGGAAAATTGCTTCCAATGGAGGCGTAGTACGGGCCACATCCGGTATCACCGTAACAAAATTAGCTGGCAACGGCTACTACAGGGTCAATCTGCCCTCAGGATTGGTAGGGGATGCCAACTACATTATACAATTAGCACAACCTAGTCGAGATGGTGGAGGAAATGATGACCCTGGTATCTCCTATCGAGCTCAGACCAGCACAAGTTTTGAAGTAATTATCGGCGACAATGATAACGGGGGAGGAAACCGAAACAGATTTAACTCTGAGTTCATGTTTACCATTCTAGATCTATAAGCTTGTAGTATGCAAAGAATTTTGATTATCCTATTATTGGTATCTGCTGTTAAAACCATTGGTCAAGCTCCTACAGCAGGCGATTTGGTTGCCATCCATAATGTCACCACAACGGAAATGAACAATATCCAAAATCCGACCGAAGGCTCTTTCGTCTATAACACTACAACTAGAAGCATGCACTATTACAGCAATTCAGCCTGGGTGGAGGTACCCAATTTGGCAAATAGTTATGTAGGTGCCTTTCAAATTACAGGATTGGGCAATAGTACAATCACAGGTATTCCCTTTGAGCCTTCCAGTGTTACCTTCTCCGCTTACGCCAATGTAGAGAATTACAATATAAATTCCGATAATGCCGTGGGGAATAACAACAGAGGTATCGCCAATGCATACGGCTCTATGAATGGCTTTGCAAGAAACGATGGAGGCACTATAGCAGAACAGGTAATCTATGTTGGGGGAAGTGGTAATTCCATTAATGATATTTCACGGTATGCCTCCAATTCGCACAGCATTGGTCTTCGCTACAGCGATCAAAATGGAAACAATCTTGGTGTGACATCAGCAACTGTTACAAGGTTCAATTCCAATGGTTTTACACTAAACACGGACAGCTTTGCCGATGGTATTGTAGTCATTTTTCAAGCATTTAGATAAATTATGACACAACGAATTGTACATATGAAATTTTGCTTGTTTAGCCTTGGGTGCCTAATGTCATCCCAGGTTTTGGCACAGGATGCATTCCATAATTTTGGGAACCTTCAATTTCACTCCTCAGCCAATGTCGGGTTTCATTTGGACGTTATCAATGATGGTGATTTCGATGACAATCAAGGGTTAACAGGGTTTTACAACGCAAACAGACTAACGGTTTCGGGCTCTTCTAGTCCTGTTTTCCAAGATATCGAAATTGTTGTCGATAACGACTTGCTTTTGGAAACTTGGGTTGGGGTCACGAACAATGCCAATTTTATTTCTGGAGATGTGCTCACCACCAAGAATAACTCGGCCAGCTATTTAAACTTTATAGGAAATTCGTTTTACAATGGAACCGGTAACACCTCTCACATTAATGGGTATGCCGGAGCTTCAGACAAAGAGACCATCACCTTTCCCGTAGGAGAAGGAAGTTTTTTGCGTTATCTCACTTTAACTTCTAGTGCTACCAACAGTTTGGCCAAATGCGCCTACTATTTTGAGGATCCAAACAATCCAGATTCCCTTTTGGAGCAATTTAGAACCGATTTCAAATCTCAAGACGATTTGCAGATAAGTGAACTGGAATTCTGGAGATTGGAAGGTTCCCAACCATCGGTCGTAACCCTATCATGGAATCCTAACAGTGCTGTTAGCTTATTGGGCGAAACCGTTGAAAACTTGGTTGTGGTCGGATGGAACAAGGCCGAAAGCCAATGGGTGGGATTAGGCAATACTGCCGTTTCGGGAAATCTGCAAACCGGAAGTATTACCTCCGAAACTTTTGTTCCCGATGATTTCGAAATAATAACAATTGGAGGAACGGACGACCTATTGGAACCTTTTACGGTTTTAGAGCTGGACAACTATTTTATGACACCTAATGATGATGGCATCAACGACTTTTTGCTGATAGATGGTATAGAAAACGTACCGAACAATGTACTGAACATTTATAATCGTTATGGGGTCTTGGTATATTCCAAGTTAAATTATAACAATGAGTTTGGGGGAAAATCCAATAGAAATGGGGTCATCAGCAGAAGTTCAGGTCTTTCTGCAGGTATCTATTTTTATATCTTGACGGTCAGCGATACCAGGGAAAAATTTCAAGGTTATCTTTATATTTCACAGTAAACGGGGTCCAAACTTCATATTCAGACTTAAAAATACTTCTTAACTTGCCATTCAAATTGTTTTCATGAAAAGAAGGACTTTCATCAAAAAAGCTTCAGTTTCCGGTTTGGCGTGCGTCTTCCCCCCTATCATACCAAGAATTTCCGACCCCGAATATTCCGTTTTGGAACTTATGGGAAAAGCGGATATTGAACTTTTTGGAGAAGGCATCAATCTAAGGGAAGAGGCTTTTATCGCTTACGAAAAAATGAAGAAAGCCGCCTATACGGATGGTTTCGATATCAAAATGGTATCAAGCTATCGTGACTTTTATCGGCAAGAGGGTATTTGGGAACGCAAATACCTGAGGTATACCGAAGATCAGAGTATGCAACCATTGGATGCCATCGAAAAAATCATTGAGTACTCTACCATACCCGGAACAAGCAGGCACCACTGGGGCACCGATATTGATATTATTGATGGGTATCCTAAAGTGAATGGGGATGTTTTGGTTCCGGAAAAATTTGAAGCTGGAGGTCCGTTTGAAGGTTTTAAACAATGGCTGGATGAAAATTCGGAACGATTCGGATTTTACCTGGTGTACACGGACGAACCCAAAAGAAGGGGTTTCAAGTATGAGCCATGGCACTATAGCTATGCTCCCATTTCCATTCCAATGCTTACAGCTTTCCGAAAAAAAAATATCCTTAGACTTCTTGAAAACGAGGACTTTTTAGGGTGTGAATATTTCACAACAGGCTTTTTAAAAGCCTACATTCAAGACAATATTTTGGATATCAACCAAGACCTGTTATAAGCCTTTTTCGTATCTTGAGTTCTTAAGAACACTAACACCATGAGAAGAGGAAGCTGGAAAATCCGTATCCTTATTGGGCTCGCCATCGTTGCTTTTGCCTTCGTCCAACGCTGTAACAACAAGGAGGAGAACCCCTATACCGGCAGGGTCCAAAATATTAATATGACCGCAGACCAGGAAATTGCGATAGGTCTTCAGAGTGCCCCGGAAATGGCACAACAACATGGGGGCCTTTACCCCGATGAACGTATGCAAGCCTTCGTGGATGCTGTTGGACATAAATTGGTCAATAGTAGCATTGCCAGGGAAACACCTTATAAATATGATTTTCATCTTTTGGCGGATGACCGTACCATCAATGCCTTTGCGCTACCTGGGGGCCAGTGCTTTATCACTTACGCACTCTTTTCCCAACTCACGGAGGCCCAACTTGCAGGGGTTCTAGGGCATGAAATTGGTCATGTGATCGGCAGGCATTCCGCCGAACGTATTGCGGAGAGTAGTTTTTGGCAGACCCTTACCATGGGAGCCACAGTTGGCGCAGATATGGGAAATGTTGTAGGGAGCATAGGACAAAATACATTGCTAAAAAACGGAAGAGGGGACGAATTGGAAAGTGATGAACTGGGTGTTTTGTTTATGATTCAATCTGGTTACGATCCTAATGAAATGATTCGAGTAATGGAAATCCTGAAAGCGGCGGCAGGTCCAAATCGTGTACCCGAGTTCCAAAGTACACACCCAGACCCGGAAAACCGTATTGAAAAGATAAAAGAAGCCATAGAAAAATATTCAGGTCGATAGATTTGCCACCTTCATCGATAAAAAAAGGGTATTGGCAGTTTTTGACTACCTTTGTATAACCCAAATCAAAATTACTTTTCTTAACCCATCTGTGCTATCAAAAGAGAGGACACATGGGAACACTATTACATTTTAAGCAGCTTTATTTCGAAGCTTTCGATGACTGCAAACCAAGTTTTGTGGTTGTCCTGTTGAAGGGGTACGCTATTTTTTGTGCCGTACTTTTGTCTATGGCCCTGTATGCATTTTTGTACCGAGCTTTTACAGGATTCGATTTTTAAAAAATTTCTCTTTTACAAGAACACTATAACGTAAATGAGCGAAAAGGCCCATCCTAAAGGATGGGCCTTTTGTTTTGGATGAATAAACCCCTTTCTTATTTCTTCATAGCTGCTTTTATAACTGCCAAAGCCTCTGTTGCATTGGAAAGCTCAGCGTACTTTTTCGCAGTATATCCTTTATCACACTTTTTTCTAACGTTGGCTCCATTAGCAATAAGTAGTTCAAGAATATCGGTCTTGTTGTAACGCGCCGCAAAATGAATGGGAGCCATTCCCATAGATTTTTTGTTCACGTCCTCTCCTAGGTCAATAAGTTTCTTTACGGTGTCAATGTCACCTTTCATAATGGCCTTGCAAAAAGAGTTCACTTCTGCAGGAATCACTACCGAAACTGTGTTCTCCTTGGCAATTGTTGTTGATTCGTTGGCGCTAGCGCCTGCAACTACGAACATACAAGCCGCAGCTACACTTAGAATTGTTTTTTTCATGATGAATAATTTTTGATTAT